>CAZAMS010000138.1:0-5397 GCA_964486305.1 uncultured Aestuariivirga sp. | reverse complement strand
GGCAGATTGAAAAACTGCCCCTGCTGCAGGAGCGCCTGCCCAAGGGAACGCCAATCTTTATCGCACTTATCGATCCTGCCGATGTGGGGGCCCAATTAACTGCTGCGGCGGCCCTGCGCAAGGCGGGCCTTGAACCCATTCCCCACGTGCCGGCGCGCTTTGTGCTCGATGAAACTGATTTGAATAACCGCATTGGCGCCTTGGCGGGTGAGGCCGGAGTGACGCAAATGCTGGTGCTGGGCGGTGGCGCGCCAACCCCCATGGGAAAATTTGATGCGGCCATCCAATTGCTGCAAACCGATGTGTTCCAGAAAAATGGCGTGAAGCGCATTGGTGTTGCGGGCCATCCTGAAGGCAACGCGGATATAACCAAGGTTCATGGCGAGGCCGTGTTGCTGAAAGCCTTGGGCGAAAAGCAGGCCTGGTTGAAGGCCAACAACATTTCAGGCTTCATCGCCACGCAGTTTTTGTTTGAGGCGGCCCCGGTAGCCTATTGGGCCAGCATGCTGCGCGATAACGGCATTGACCTTCCCATTCACGTGGGCATTCCCGGCCCCGCCACGATCAAGACACTGGTGAAATATGCCGCCATGTGCGGCGTTGGAAATTCGGCGCGCTTTATCCGCAAGCAGGCGCTCAACATTACAAAACTTCTGACGGTGAATACGCCCGATGAATTCATCGAGCAGCTTGCGGTGCTGAACATTGACCGTCCCGAATTGGGCATTGCAGCGCCACATCTCTATCCCTTCGGCGGGTTTGACAAGATGTTCGGCTGGCTGACACCTAAACTTAAAGCCTGAGATCCTCCCAAAACTAAAGGCTGGGTTCAAAACCCGGCCTTGATCTTTATTGGGCGCAGAATTAGTGGCGGCCGCCCTGGTCGTTTTCTTCGGAAATCCATTTCAGGCGTTCGAAGTTACTTGCGGCGCGGTCTGACTTGATGACCGTCAGGGCGCTGGCGCTCGCGGCCTTGTCCATCAACTGGGACGAATACTTGCCGAAATAAGTATCTGAGTCACGAAGGTCATAGCCGCGGTTGTCGCCTGCGAAGGAAGCCGTCGAGATGGCGGCCAAGGCGATAAGGGAAAATGCAATCTTCTTCATGGTAGTCTCCTTGGGTTGTTTGTTTGATCGTTCATCAGCAACTGATCTGTTTATGAAAACGGCTGCGCTTCGGATAAGTTTCAAAAAGGAAATGCCGAATAAAGCCTGCTAATGAATTGTATTGCGGAAACGTGAGTACAATTTACGTTCGAATCAATGGATTGGGACCTCTCGCATCGCGACCCGTTCACGAACCTGTTATGCGGCGTAGAATGTGCTCACGGGTTTGTGAGCGGGGAATTCGAAGGCCGGGTATTAGCCCGGCCCTGTTCTTGCGTTGTCATGCCAATTAGTGGCGACCGCGGTCGTTTTCTTCCGAGATCTTCTTCAAGCGCTCAAACTTGGTCAGAGCCTGACCATCGTTGGCAACAGCAAATGCGTTGACAGCAACAGCACGCTTGTTTACCTGCTCGGAATACTTGCCGAAGTAAGTATCGGAATCACGCAGGTCATAACCGCGCTGTGAAGCAAACGAAGCCGTTGAGAGGGCTGCGAGAGCGATGAGGGAAACTGCAAACTTCTTCATGATCATTTCCTTTAATTTCGTTGATCTACATTTTTAAATCGCACCATCATTGGTGACGATGATCCAGATGTAGGACGCAAAAGGACTTCCACAAGTAAAATGTTATGTTGAATGTTACAATTATTTTATTGGCTCTATATCAATGAGTTACGTAAAAAATCATTTAAATGCTATGCACAAAATTATCGCGGGATTGAACAATTTTTCATAGCTTCGTGAGCAGGGCTTGAAATTCAATTCTGGCGCCACGATCTAACGCCGCCGTGAATTTCAGGCGGCGATATCCTGCCTCCCAAACAGCTTTACTGCAGCAGGTGCACGCGCTGTGGCCAGCAAAAATTCCCACGCATAATCTGCGTAGGACCTGAAGACATAAACATCGAACACATCGTCTTCAACAACATGCAGCAGCGCTGCGATTTCCGCATAGCGCATGCGGCGTACGGTGCCTGCCGCATAGTCATCGCTGAGCAGATCAAGTGATGAACCTTTAAGCAACACCTCACGCACACCTTCACCTTCAAGGCGCAGAACCGTCCGCATGTCGGAGACATCAACAATAAGTGAATGAATGCTTCCGAGTTCGGATTTCAACGCGGCAGTCAATTCAACCGCCTTGGCGCGCGAGCAGAGAATGAGCCATTGATCGATGGAGAGCCACAGGGCTTTCACGTCACCCCAGGACACACTCGTGCGCGGAGCCTTGGGCAGGTCAAGGCCCAGAACTTTTTTTGCGGCAGCCATGAACTTCTTGTCATTGGCGTGCCCACGCAGATCAATCATGCCGCGGTCGGTGATTTCGCGGAGGTCAATGCTCAGGCCTTGCGGCGCTTCACGGTGGGCGAGGGGGCTTTCAACATAGAGCTCAGACATTCTGCCGCGCTCCTTCCTTGTCATAGAATACGGGATCAACAATTTTTGCGCGGATCACCTTGCCTCCCTCAATCGGGAACGAAAGTGTTTCACCCATGCGGGCCCGGCCATTCTGGATAAGCGCCATCGCTATCGAGCGCTCCAGTGTTGGCGAATGATAGGAAGACGTGACCTGGCCGATCATTTCCATGGGCGGCTTGTCCTTCACTTGCTTCACCGCGTAAGCGCCATCGGGAAGCACATCCGTTGGTTCTTCCGTGTGCAGGCCCACAAGCTGCTTGCGGTTCGGCCCCTTGAGATAGCTTTGCTCCAGCGAGCGCTTGCCGATGAAGTCCGCCTTCTTCTTGGACACGAGGCCATCAAGGCCCACATCAATCGGCGTTGTCGTGCCATCGGTTTCATCGCCGATAACGATGAAGCCCTTTTCAGCGCGAAGAACGTGAAGCGCTTCGGTGCCATAGGGCTCAATGCCTAGTTCTTTGCCAGCGTCAAGAATGGCGTTCCAAAGCCCACGCCCCATGTTGGACGGTGTTGCCACCTCATAGGACTGTTCACCGGAAAAGCTGATGCGATAAACGCGCACGGGATATCCGCCAAGCTTTCCTTCCTTGAATGACATATGCGGGAAGCCATCGTGGGAGAGATCGAAATTGGCCCCCAGCTTAGCCAACACGTTGCGGGCGCGCGGACCCGCGATGGCAAACTGCGCCCATTGTTCGGTGACGGGTGTGACAAACACCTTATAATGCGTCCATTCGGTTTGCAGCCATTCTTCAAGCCAGGCAGCAATGCGGTCCGCCCCGCCTGATGTCGTGTGCATGAGGAAATGATCTTCGGCGAGGCGCACGGTGACACCATCATCGGTGAGGAAGCCCAGCTCATTCATCATCAGGCCGTAGCGGCACTTTCCGACTTTCAGGGTTGAAAACATATTGGTGTAGATGCGGTCGAGGAATTCCGCCGCATCCGGCCCCTTGATTTCAATCTTGCCAAGGGTTGAGGCATCAAGCAGGCCCACCTTGTGGCGCACCGCCATGATCTCGCGGTTGATTGAGCCATGCTTGTCTTCGCCGGCTCCCATATAAGTATAAGCCCTGCGCCATTGGCCAACCGGCTCGAATGTTGCGCTCTTGTCCGCATGCCATTGGTAAATCGGCGTACGGCGGATGGGCAGGAACAGGTTTTTGGTGAGCACGCCCGCAATCGAACCGAAGGAAAACGGCGTATAGGGCGGGCGGAAGGTGGTGACGCCGATTTCCGGGATGCTCTTTCCCGTGGCCTCCGAGAGAACCCCGAGCCCATTGAGGTTAGACGTCTTGCCCTGGTCCGTTGCCATGCCAAAGGTGGTGTAGCGCTTGGTGTGCTCAACCGATTCATAACCCTCGCGCTGGGCCAGTTCCAAGTCCGCTACAGTCACATCATTCTGGAAATCAATGAAATGTTTGTTGCCCTCATTAAATTTGCCGGTGGCCGGCGCAAACCACAGGGCCTCCAACGGTTTCTGGGTATCCTGCTCGGCCTTGGGCAGTTTGACCTTGGCCGACTTGGTTTTTCGCTTTGCGACAGCTTCGCCAGCCGCTGATGCCTCAGTAATGATGTCAGCAAGGGCGAATGTGCCATTGGCCGCACCCACGGCAGCCATCGGGTCCAGATGCCGGTCAGGCCGGAATGTCTGCAAGGCATCGTCAAACTTGATCTTGCCCGCGTTGTGGCACCAGAGATGAAGTGCTGGATTAAATCCGCCTGACATTGCAATGAAATCGCAAGCTATTTTCCGTTCGGTGATGACCCGGCCCTGACCCTTCCGATAGGCAGCAACGCGCACGGCGGCGACCCCGAGATTGCCTTCGACGGCCGAAATCACTGAACTTAAATCAATATCAATGTCAGCGGCGCGGGCTTTTTCAACGAGAACGCCTTCGGCGCGGGCGCGGGAATCCACCACGCGCACCCCAATCCCTGCGGCTTTAAGTGTGAGAGCCGTTCGATAGGCATCGTCATTATTGGTGAAAACGATGCCTTCGACACCGGGCGATACGCCGTAGCGCTCCACTAGGGCGCGGGCCGCTGTGGCGAGCAGGATTCCGGGACGATCATTGTTTGCGAACGCAATCGGCCGCTCAATCGCACCCGTGGCAAGGATCACCTGCTTGGCGCGAACTTTCCAAAGGCGGTGGCGCGGGGCACCTTCACGGAGCAATGCCGGATCATGATCGGCCACACGCTCAAACAGCATCAGGTAATTATGGTGCCAGTGACCCACAACCGTTGTGCGGGGCAGGAGATGCACATTCTCCGCGGCTGCGAGAGAAGAAACCTTCTCAGCGACCCACTGCATTTGTGGCTGGCCATCAAGTGTACCACCAGCGATATCAGCCACACCGCCAAAATGCGGGTTTTCATCTGCCAGAATAACTTTTGCACCCGTTGCTGCGGCAGATTCAGCAGCCGCTAATCCCGCAACACCACCACCGACAACCAGCACATCGCAATGAACATGGATGTTTTCGTAACTGTCGGGATCGCGTCCCTCGGGCGCTTTGCCCAACCCTGCAGTTTTGCGGATGAGAGGTTCATATACATGTTTCCAGAAGCGCTGGGGCCACATGAAAGTCTTGTAGTAGAAGCCGCCGGGAATAAAGCGCGAGAACTTGCTGTTAAGCGAGCCGATGTCGAATGACAATGACGGCCAGCGATTTTGGCTCACTGCCTGCAGGCCATCAAAGAGCTCAACCTGCGTGGCGCGCAGATTGGGTTCGTGGCGCGAACCATCGCCAACGCCCACCAGCGCATTCATTTCTTCGGAACCATGACCTACCAGCCCGCGCGGGCGATGATATTTGAAGCTGCGACCGAAAAGTTTTGCGCCATTGGCCATGACAGCCGAGGCC
>CAZAMS010000137.1:0-2947 GCA_964486305.1 uncultured Aestuariivirga sp. | reverse complement strand
TGGCTCATGCCTCCGACGGCGCGGGCTCGATCCGCATTCCTGCTGCCTGCTGCGGCCTTGTTGGGCTGAAGCCGTCGCGCGGTCTTATTCCGCAAGGCCCCGCGCATACCGATATTTATGGCGGCCTCGTCACCGAAGGGGTGGTTACCCGTTCGGTTCGGGACACGGAGGCGGCGCTCGCCGTCATGCGCGGCGCGGATGCGGGCACCCCCTATGAAGCACCCTTTCTGGTTCCACATGACGGCAAATGCCGGATCGGCATTCTTTTGGAGGGAGCAGACGACTTCAGTTTCGATGCCGATGCGCTTCATGCGCTGTCGCTTGCTGCTGACCGTCTGCGCGAAGCGGGCCATGATGTAGAGCCGGTGGGCGAATTCCTGCCGCCCGGCGACTGGCGCATCCCCCGTGAAATCTATCTCACCCAAGTCTGTGCCCAGACTGCAACGGATTTCGCCGGAGGCAATATCCCTGACGGATTGGAGGAGATCAACCGCGCGGCAATTCTGCTGGGGCGGCAGTTGAAGGCCGAAAGCTATCTCTCCATGGTGCGCAAGGGCCACGACTTCGCCCGCCGCTTTGCCACGATCTGGCAGCGCTTCGATGTGCTGCTGATGCCAGCGCTGGCGAGCGCTGCGCCGAAGCTCGGGCAGTTTCCGATGGATCACACCGACGTCGCCCTTCATGTCGACCGCATGACGCGGCTTGCGCCGTTCGCGGGCACTTTCAACCTCACCGGCGGCCCGGCGCTCGTGGTGTGCGTGGCGCAGAATGCCGAGGGCCTGCCGTTGGGCGTGCAATTAGCATCCGACCTGGGCCACGACTTGCAACTGCTAGCGCTCGGTGAAGTCCTCCACAGGCAGCCCGATAATGTGACGTCATGAGACCAATGCTGGTTGGCCGGGTTGATCCCCGGATCAAGTTCGGGGACGACCATGGAGAATTGGGTGATGGCTGTCATCCTGCAACGGATTTCACTGTGCTTTTCGTCTCCTCTTGATGGCGCACCAAATCAAAGTATCACGCTATTCCCCCATCTCTCGATGGCCGGGCTTGACCCACTGCTGTCCGGTTAAGAAGTCACCGGCTTCGTTTTTCGCTGTACGTTGGTTGAGTTTTTTGCGAATTCAAAAGTATGAAGCTCAGATTCAATATTCAAAATTTGGGGTAATTTCCCTCGCCCCGGCGGGGAGAGGGCGGGGCCCATTGCGTTAGCAATGGGAGGGTGAGGGGGAGCAGGTCCATAAATTTAAGCACCAGCGCCCCCTCACCTTCCCACGCGTTCCGCGCGGGCCCCTTCCTCTCCCCCAAGGGGAGAGGAAAAATAGCTGTAATCACTTAGCCAATCCCTTAACCGGAAAGCTGTGGGCTTGACCCGGCCAACCAGACTTCCCGCGGACTGATAATGCCTCAAGGCATTGTGTACATACTCGCCAGCAAGCGCAACGGCACGCTTTACATCGGCGTCACCAACAATCATTCCTCCCGCGTCCATGCGCACCGCGAAGGACGAGGCTCGGCCTTTACCAAAAAGTACAACGTGAAAATGCTGGTGTGGCACGAGACCTACGACATGGTCACGGATGCCATTCAGCGGGAAACGTCGTTGAAGCGATGGCCGCGGAAGTGGAAGCTGGCGTTGATCAAGAAAGACAATCCCAACTGGGACGACCTCTACGAAACGATCTGTGAAGACCGGCGGCATCCAAAAAATCTCTCCATCACCGCCCTTGAGGCGGCGAACCAGCACCTGCAATGGGGTAAAGTCTGGGTGGCAGGGTCAAGCCCTGCCATGAAGAGTTGGGACAACGCGCAAGTTAATGAGCGTGGTTTGCTCTCAGGCAGACCAGGGAAGAGCTCCATCTGATTGAGGCGGGAATGCCGATGTCAGGGGCGGCGCCCTGCTGCTGCGGGCGCGGCCTTGACCAAGCGGCGCGAGCTTGTGTCCAGCGTTCAACGCGGCGGCGTTCCATGATCTGCTCGCTGAACTCCACGCCCAGGTGGTGCTCGGAAATCCAGGCGATCGTGCAAAGGCGCAGCGTGGCTTCGCCATCAAGGCGCAACCAGAACAGGGAAGGCAAGTCCTTCGGATGCGGAAAATCCACGAGGGCCCCGTCCTGCGATATGTCGCGTACTGTGCAGCTCAGGTGTTCGGTCTGGAGCGGGTGAAAAATCGCGGCCTGCATAAGCGCGTTGGGCCGCGGGGAACGGCGCTGTTCGGCGAATTGATGGTCACTTTTCATTGGATAACCCAGCCCCAGAATTTCTATGGGGGACCCCTATGCGTGAAGCCTGAAACTGTGCTTGTCAATTTCGCTAAAATTGTCTGGATTAATGCAGCGGTTTCGACACGTTAACCGTAGTTACCCCTCAGACAGGCCAAAGAAACCATTCACTTTGATCGCTTTTGACCCGAACTGGACAGCACGGCTTTGGCGCATGGCCGACACCGATCACCAAGGCAATCTTGCCAAAATATTCCATTCGCGCCAATCTGGTGCGCTTCCCGGCACGTTGGAATCAACTTGCCGAAAAGGAATCGCACCAGATCAATAACTTGGAGCAAATCCTTGTCGCAAAAGTCGTCAACTTTTGCGGGATTTGCTCTAGCCCTCAACAGGCCGGTCAAACGGGTGGATGTCGTTTAACTCCAATGAAGAAGTGCCGTGCCTCACCCTTTGACTTGTCAGGGAGATGTCCGATGCGCATGTTTTTGCCTTTCATCCTGATGATGTATCTCGCGCCGTCAATGTTGCTAGCCGCTCCCAGTCATGACGCGGCCAAGACAGGTGACGTTGCTGCGATAACCGCTGCCCTGGATGCGGGCGCCGATGTCAACGCGAGCGAAGGGGGCGGAACGCCGCTCTATTTTGCGGTCAAGAAGGGGCACCTTGCGGCTGCAACGTTACTCATCGAGCGCGGCGCCAACGTCAAAGTCGGATCGAACTAC
>CAZAMS010000136.1:0-7192 GCA_964486305.1 uncultured Aestuariivirga sp. | reverse complement strand
TCTTCGCAGCCCTGCCGGAGATGAAAGAAACCCTGGCCACGCTCCTCACCCCGAAGTTTCACCTTTTTTCAGCAACTCCTGGGGCTTGAGGGTATAACATTGTGATTGAAATCACTGGGCACAATTTTGCCGAGGTGTGCTACTATCCCTGCCAGCATGGCTGACCTCACACAGGCTCGAATTGAGCGTAAGATAACGGCGGCGCGCTTGGCCCTCTTTTGGGAAAGCCTGTGGGATGCCTTGTGCTGGCCCCTGATATTAACCTTGGTACTGGCCGCAACCGCCCTTTCCGGCTTGCTGCCCCTGCTCCCTGACGCATTGCGTTATGGCCTTCTGGCTTTTCTCGTCGCTGCGATTATCCGGTCGCTCCGGTTCGTTTTTAGAATCACCTGGCCCAGCGCCTATGCCGCCATGCGCCGGATTGAGGCCCATTCCAGTCTTTTCAACCGGCCATTGTCAACATGTAACGACACCCTTGCCGGTGACAACCTCGACGAGAGAAGCCTCTCCCTCTGGGAAGAGCACAAGCGCCGCCAATTGGCCAAGCTGTCCGACCTGAAGATCGGAACCCCGCAATCCAACTGGCGCGACCTTGATCCCCGTTCTCTAAGAGTGCCAGCCAGCCTCGCCCTGCTCGCGGTTCTCTTCCTCGCCCAGGGTGACGGCGTCTCAAATCTCAAAAACACTTTTCAAATGGGTCCGGCGATTGCCCAAAAACCGATAAGCCTCGATGCCTGGCTGAAACCTCCGGCCTATACCGGAAAACCGCCGCTGCTGCTCACCAGCCCGGCCCAGATTGAAAAGCTGAAAACCGACAACAACATTCTCGTGGCCGAAAACAGCGGCCTCGTGCTGCGCCTCGACGGAGCCGGAAACCCGCGTCTCGTCTTTTTTGATTTGTCGGATGCAGCCACCGAACTGAAAAACCAGACGGCAACAACCAAATTCACAAATGGCCTGTTTGAGGCAGAGGCCAAACTCAAGAACCCCGCGCTCATCAAGGTCCTCGATGGCAGCAACGAACTGGCGAGTTGGCACGTTTCACTTATTCCCGATAGGCCTCCTGGCATCGCCATTCTCGGGGAACCAAAAGCCGAAAGCCTCGGCTCACTCACCGTGAAATGGAAGGCAACCGATGACTACGGTGTTTCCGCGATTATTTCGCAAATCGATCTTTCAGACAACCAGCAGGATGGTGTTGGTTTCACTAGCAATGGTGTGTTTCTCTTTGATCCGCCAAAATTTCCCGTAACCCTGCACAAATCAGCGCCGAAAGAAGAGCTGGGGTCAACCAGTGCCGATCTCACCTCCCACCCATGGGCTGGCCTGGTCGTGAACTTAACCTTGGAAGTCAGTGACGCCGCCAAGCAAAGCACAAAAAGCGAAGTGAAAACCTTCAAGCTTCCAGAGCGGTTTTTCACCAAGCCCCTGGCACAGGCCCTGATCGAACAGCGCAAGACCTTGATCATGGATCCCGATGAGGCAAGGTCCGTTGAAAAACTGCTCGGCGCGCTGCTGATTTATCCCGCAGGCCTGATTGACAACAGCGGAACCCATGTTGCAATCGCGGCAATCGTTTCACGCATAAAAAATTTGCGCGACCACGGCGACGTGGAAGAAGCCATCAACCTTTTATGGCAAGCAGCCCTGAGCATCGAAGAGGGCGATCTCTCCGATGCCCGCGCCGAACTTGAAGCCGCCCGCAAGGCGCTTGAAAGGGCCCTGGCCGAAGGGGCCTCGCCCGAGCGCCTGAAGGAATTGATGCAGAACCTGCGCGATTCCATGGACCGCTACATGCAATCCATGAAGAAGGAAGCCGAGAAGCGCCAGGCCCAGGGCCAGAATAACAAGAACCGCCGTTCACCAAACAGCAAGACCATCACCCAGCAGGACTTGCAGGAGATGCTGGATACGATTGAGAAGCTGACTCAGAATGGGGCAAACGAGGCAGCCCAGGAACTGCTCGCGCAACTGGACGAGATTCTGAAAAATCTTGAGCCCGGCATGGCCGAACAAGGCGGATCTCCGGAAGATTCAGCAACCACAGAAATGCTCAACGAACTTTCCGATCTCATGCAACGCCAACAGGAATTGATGGACCAGACCCAGCGCATGCAGCCAGGCAGCGATGGTGACCCCCTCAACCAGGAGGGTGATGATCCCGGAAACCGCAGCGGAAACAGGGGCTCCAATGGGCTGGCAGGAGAACAGGGCAACCTTGGCCGCCAGCTTGAGCAATTCATGAGGCAATTGGGCCAGAACGGCCTGCGATCCCCGCCAGCCCTCGGTGAGGCGGGCAAACAGATGGGCGAAGCAGAACGATCACTCCAGCAGCGGGAGCGTGAACGGGCCCTTGGCCAACAGGGTGAGGCATTGAGCCGCCTGCGCGAGGGTGCCCAGGAGATGGCCCGCCAAATTCAGCAGCAGGGACAATCCGGCCGCGACAATAGTGGCAGAGACGGTGAGGCCAGGGGCGATACCCATGATCCCCTGGGTCGGCCAATGCCCAATCGCGGCGACAATTATGGGCCGGACAAAAACATGTTGCCGTCCGAGCTTGCCATCCGGCGCGCCCGTGAAATTTTGGAAATCCTCCGGTCACGCGCCAACACGCCGAACCTTCCCAGCATCGACAAGGATTATATCGAGCGGTTGCTGCGCGGGCTCTACTAGAGCAGCCGACGGTCAACTGACCGTCGACAAGCTGCTCTGGCACTTTGAATCTGGCGCATCTTTTCTCTCGCAAGTGATTCCACTTGCTCGTCCGATGCGCTAACGCGCATTCCGCCTAGGTTGAATGTCCTAGGCGAAAAGAATTGGCGCCAGATTCACACCTTGGAACATGTTGTTATCGGCAAAGTCGTGCAACTTTGCCGCAAGATGTTCTAAGCAGCAGTCAAGACATGGCCCACAAAGGGCAGCTCGCGGAACTGGTGGGCCATGTCCATGCCATAGCCCACGACAAATTTGTCCGGGCATACAAAGCCGCAGAAATCAGCTTTGATATTCGCCGCCAGATGCCCTGGTTTTTCCAGAAGCACAGTCGTCATCACGCTTGAAGCGCCGCGCGCCATCAGCAAGTCCTTGGCAAAAGCAAGCGTGCGGCCTGATTCCAGGATATCATCAACCAGCATGACATCGCGGTCCTGTATAGGTGATTCAATATCACGCAACACTTCAACCTGCCCCGATGATGTCGTAGCCGCCCGGTAGCTCGCCAGAATCATGAAATCCACTTCCGGGGAAAGACCCGCATGATGCATGGCGCGGATCAGATCTGCCGCAAATATGAAGCTGCCCTTGAGCACTGGAATCACCAACAGGTTCTTGGGCTTTCGCGCCGCAATTTCCTGCGCGAGAACGGTTATGCGTTTGGCGATTTCGGCTTCCGAGAAGAGGACTGAAATGCGATGGCCGTCGATGGTAATGCTGCTCATGGACTAGGGTTTGAGCCGATTTCATCCCTGTGTGCAAAGCGAATTTGCAGATTTTTCGCAGTTTCCGGCGGCGAAGCGACGCGGGTCACAAAATTCGTGGATTCACCTGCCCGCAAGGGTCTAGCGCCTGTATCCAATGTCCAGTTGTAGACTTCCAGTTGCTGCCCGTCATTCAAACCAAAGCGCAACCAGGGAATTTTTTGGGTGCTGTTTGAAACATTGCTGACTTCACCCTTGATGGTCAGAACGCGCACGCCATCGACAACAGCATATTGTTGCTCAACGCGGCGAACTTCGAGCCCATAGATGTTGACGCTGTATCCCATGGCTTCATAGGCGCGCGCCGTGACCGGTGCTATCCCCACGACAGCTTCGGGAAATGAGGCTGCCGCAGCCATGGGAGCAAGCATACAGGCGCCAAGAATGGCCCAGCCGCGCAGGCGGCCAAGTCTTTGCCGCTTTTTCACTGCAAAGGCCTCCCGTGCGATGCGCGAGGCTTCAACCAGACGCTTTACTTCGCTGTCAGGCTCGAAGCCATGTTCGATGACGGCTGGCACTTTGCGCGGTGATATATCGACGAGTTCGACAGCCCTGCCTTCTATCCAGCTATGCCCGCAGGAAGCGCAACTGATCGCCATACCGTCGCCCAAGAGCCGTTGCTCCGGAAAATTGTAGCGTGTAGAGCAAGAAGGACAAGAAATTATCATTGTAAGATCATATCATCCGTTGATTCGCGTCAGGCCCACAGCCTTGGCTCCGGCCCCCTTGAATTGTTAACAACCAACAGGGTTAATGGGGCGTTAAGGCCGGGTATGGTGTGACAGCTATTTCAACATGGAGTAGGCTTAGTGGTTCGTCTAGACAGTGTGGGCCTGCGTTACGGCGATGGGCCCGAAATTTTGAAAGATGTCAGCTTCCACCTGAAGCCTGGGTCCCTGTGCTTTCTCACGGGGCCTTCGGGAGCGGGCAAGACGTCCTTGCTCCGGCTGTTGTTTCTGGCCCTCAAGCCGACCCGTGGACTGATCAATATTTTTGAGAAGGACGTTTCCCAGGTAAACCGCAAGGAATTGCCGCTTCTGCGCCGCCGTATTGGCGTGGTGTTTCAAGAGTTTCGCCTTCTCGATCACCTCACCACTTTTGATAATGTGGCCTTGCCCTTGCGCGTGATGGGACAGCGCGAAGACAGTTACCGGGCAGATGTCATGGACCTGTTGAATTGGGTGGGACTTGCCGATCAGGCCCAGGCCTATCCCCCCGTGTTATCCGGTGGTGAAAAGCAGCGCGCAGCAATCGCCCGCGCCGTCATTTCCAAACCGGAACTTCTGCTGGCCGATGAGCCCACCGGAAACGTTGATCCCGTTCTGGCCAAAAGACTGCTCCATCTCTTCATGGAACTGAACCGCCTGGGCACCACGGTATTCCTGGCAACCCACGATCTCAAACTCGTATCACAAGGCAAGGGCGCTGTGCTTCACCTGGAAAAAGGAATATTAAAAGCCGCATGAAGCGCCAGAAAAAATTCCGGGCAGGACCCATTATCCCCCCCGAAGCTGCTCCCCTGAAAGCCTTGACCGTGACCATGACCGTAATGTGTTACCTCGCCTGCCTTGCCATCGGTGCGTTGATCCTGATTGACCGCGCGGTTGAGAACTGGACCAGCGGGTTGTCGCGCGAGGTTACCGTGCAAGTGCGGCTCATGCAGGACGCCGACATTGACAAGGAACTCTCCAAGGCAAAAGTCCTGCTTGAGACAACGGTTGGCGTCACGCGGGTTGAAGTTCTTGAACGCGATGCCGGCGCCAAGTTGCTGGAACCCTGGCTTGGCACAAGCAATCTCGATGATCTGCCGATCCCGCGCCTCATTCGCGTCACCATCAATGAAGTTGCGCCGCCTGATTTTGTTGCTTTGGAAAAGCACCTCAAAAAATCAGTGAAGGGTGCTAGCCTTGATACCCACCGGCGATGGGAGGTAGAACTCACCCGCATGGCGAGAGCCCTGTCAACACTCTCCTATGCCATTCTTGCTCTCATCTGTATTTCAGCAATTGCCATGGTGATATTTGCCACGCGCACGGTGCTTGATGCCAATCGCCAGGTTGTGGACGTGCTGCATCTCGTGGGCGCAAAGGACAGCTATATCGCCCACCAGATTGACCGCCGTTTTTTAAAAACCGGTTTTATGGCTGGCCTTTTGGGCGCTGGCCTTGGCGTTGCAACTTTTTTTCTCCTCGGTCTTTCGGGAGCAATTGGCGCTGGCGGCGTTGCTGATGCCAGCCGTGGATTATTATTTGCGCCCCCGGAAATTGCCGTGTGGAGTTATGGCATTCTCCTGAGCGTGCCGATTATTGCCACAGTGATTTGCCTGGTCACCTCACGCATGGCGCTTATTCGCATGTTGAGAAGCGTGTTGTGATCGGTCTGCGCTCGCTCGTTTTCAACATTGCCTTCTATGTGAACCTCGCACTCTTTCTGGTGCTGGGTGCGGAGTTTTTTTTAACCCCGCGCAAATGGTCCGTTCGTGCGCTTCAGGTTTGGGCGCGCTCGTCGCTTTGGTTGCTGCGCGTGATTTGTGGGCTCCATATTGAAGTGCGCGGAGCAGAAAATATTCCAAAAGGACCTGTTCTGGTGGCAGGCAAACATCAATCCGTCTGGGAGACTTTCGCCATTCTTCCCTATCTCGATGACCCCTGCATGGTTTTGAAAAGGGAATTGTCGTGGATCCCGTTTTTTGGCTGGTTCATTTTCAAATTCCGCATGATCAGATTGGAACGGGGCGCTGGCTCTGCCGCTTTGCGCGACCTCATGGCCAGAGGCGTAGAGGAACTGGCAGCAGGCAGGCAGATTGTGATCATGCCGGAAGGAACCAGACAGGCCCCCGATGCCCCGCCGGCCTATAAACCCGGTGCGGCTGCCCTCTACGGCACACTCGGCTGTGCCTGCCTGCCCTTTGCCTTGAATTCAGGCCTGTTCTGGCCCCGCCGGAAGTTCCTGCGCCTTCCCGGCACCATCATTCTGGAATTTCTGACGCTCATTCCGGTTGGCCTTCCCCGCAAGGCTTTTCAGGAAAGGCTGCAAAACGACATCGAAACCGCCACAGCAAAACTGGTGGCGGAAGGGCGCGCTTCGGTACGAATCAAGAACAAATTCTCGACTTCGGCCTGACTTTGCGATATCGTCGCTTCAGGAGTGGCCTGGTTCATGATGGATCAAAGCGTAGGTATTCTCGATCCCATCTCGCAAGAGATCTGGGACATGAAGTATCGGTTCAAGGAGGCCGATGGCGCGGTCCATGACCAGGCCATCGAAGATACCTGGTGGCGGATAGCCCGCGCCGTGGCTGCAGCCGAAGAACCATCTCTTCGGGAAACATGGGCCTCTTCGTTTTATGAGGCTCTTTCAGATTTCAGGTTTTTGCCGGCAGGTCGCATTGTCGCCGGCGCTGGCACAAAGCGCAGCGTCACAATGTTCAATTGCTTTGTCATGGGTACCATCGATGATTCCATGCTGGGCATATTTGATGGCCTGAAGGAAGCAGCCTTGACCCTGCAGCAGGGCGGCGGCATTGGCCATGATTTCTCAACCCTCAGGCCCAAGTGCGCGCCCGTCAAAGGTGTGGGTGCTGATGCCTCGGGACCCCTGAGCTTCATGGATGTGTGGGATTCGATGTGTCGCACCATCATGTCCGCTGGCGCAAGGCGCGGTGCCATGATGGCGACCATGCGCTGCGACCATCCTGATATCGAGGCTTTCATTGC
>CAZAMS010000135.1:0-2591 GCA_964486305.1 uncultured Aestuariivirga sp. | reverse complement strand
GTCTACGCCGAGTTCAGCGGCCTTGGCACTTGCACCTTCCTTCATCTTGACGAAGAAGGGGTTGGCATTTTCCTTAGTAATTAGGCAGGCGCCAACGCCCGCAGACAGTGCGGGGGTAATGCTTGCAAAACTGAGCAAGGCAGCGGCTGCAACGGCAGATTTCAGAATTGTTTTCACGATGATCCTCCCATGGAACACGCCCTAGTTTGGGCACACTTAAGTACATTTACATACATAAGTCTTATTACTTATGTAAAATTAAGTCTAACTTCTAATGCAGTTCAAGTCTAGATATTTAGGCGAATGGAGACCCGATCTATGGACATAGATCCTGACCTCTTCAGCGATTTGAGCGAATTCCAGCCGCGGAGTCAATAAGTAAATCGGCGTGATTTATTTATTGACAAGGTGCTGGGCCTACGGGAAGCTCGACTTTTGTGCAACCAGCGGGCAATTTCCGCATAATTTCGAAACAGGCAGACGGGCGTGAGTATGGATTGGGCAAGTGGCGGACAGGTTTTGGGCAAGAGCCCGACCTTGGCCCGTGGCACCACGCAAAACGGAGTGCGCCTTTACAATGAGCGCCTGGCCCTATCGCTGATCCGCCGCCACGGCAGCCTGCCCAAGGCGGAAATCGCGCGGCTCACCGGGCTTTCGGCGCAGACTGTTTCGGTCATTGTCAGGCAACTTGAAACCGATCAACTCCTGATCAAGGAAACTCCGCAGCGCGGCAAGGTTGGCCAACCGCTCGTTCCCTTCTCGCTCAATCCGGAAGGGGCATTTTCCATTGGCCTGAAAGTGGGCAGGCGTTCCGGCGATCTCATCCTGCTTGATCTCACGGGAAAAGTGCGGCGCAAGGTGCACAAGCCCTATCATTTTCCAACGCCGCAAAAGCTCGTTGATTTTGTCGCCGTCGGTTTGCAGGAACTCCTGTCTGATCTTTCATCCACGCAGCGCGACAAAATTTGCGGGCTTGGAATTGCAGCTCCCTTTGAGCTGTGGAATTGGGAAGAGGCGGTAGCTGCGCCCCACGATGTGCTGGAAGCCTGGCGTGACTTCGACCTCGTCGGCGAGATTGCAAAATTGGGTGACTGGCCGGTGCGTTTCAGCAATGACGCAACAGCGGCCTGCGCGGCCGAGCTGCTGTTTGGCCGGGGCAATCAATTTCACACCTACGCCTATTTTTTCGTGGGCTATTTCATCGGCGGCGGCATCGTCATCAATGGCCATATTTTTCCGGGGCGAACAGGTTATGCAGGGGCCATAGGTCCCTTGCCCCACTCGGCACCCGACGGCACACCGCAACAACTCATTCACAATGCCAGTCTTTTCGTTCTTGAAAACCAATTGCAGGCGGCGGGCCTTGATCCCATGGTGCTGGCACGCTCACCTGAGGACTGGGGAGAAATTGGGCCAGAACTCAATATCTGGCTCGAGCAAACCGCCAATAGCCTTGCCTTTGCCGCCGTTGCCACGATGTCCGTTGTCGATTTTGAAGCGATTATCATTGATGGTGCAATGCCCGCCAATGTGCGGGCTGAACTGGTGCGGAAGACCCGTTTGGCCGTGGCAAGCCACGATTTGCGCGGGCTGCCAAATTTTAACATTGAAGAGGGCAGCATTGGCTCCGATGCGCGGGCCATGGGGGCTGCCAGTCTTTCGCTCTTTGCCAATTACATCATCGACCGCGACGTGCTTTTCAAGGAGGCCTTCTGAATGCTCAAGGGTATTGATCCCCTGTTGGGGCCCGACCTCCTGGCCATATTGCGCACCATGGGGCATGGCGATGAGATTGCCATTGTCGACGGCAATTATCCTGCTGATACGGATGCCCAGAGACTGGTGCGCATGGATGGCCATGATGCGCCGCGGATCGCAGATGCCATTTTATCGGTGATGCCGGTGGATGAATTTGTTCCCGAAGCGGTGTTCCGGCCCGCAGCCTATGGCGATGCCAAACGCATCGAGCCGGTGTTCTCCGATTTTGAAACGGTTCTCAAAAAATACGAGCCCAAGCAGAAGATTTCCGTTCTGGTGGGCTCTGATTTCTACAACCGGGTGAAAGCCTGTTATGCCATTGTGGCGTCGGGCGAGCGCCGGCTTTACGGCAATCTCATCCTGCGCAAGGGCGTTATCCATCCCTAACCCTTCTCATCATGACCGGACTTGATCCGGTCATCGCTACACAAAAGGAGATGGCCGTGTCGAGCACGGCCATGATGAGTTTTTAGAGGCGTTATTCATCCTTAGGGCGTGAACTTGCGTCTGGCATGGGTTGCAGCCTATCAAGCAGCATAATGCTCATTCTTGCCTTAGATACCTCAATGGCGGCCTGTTCGGTCTGTGTTTATGACACGGACAAAAGCCTTGTTATTGGGGCAAATCAGCAATTCATGGAGCGGGGGCAGGCGGAGGCCTTGGCACCCATGGTGCAAGATACCATGAAGATGGCGGGCATTGGATTTGCTGATCTCAAACGCATTGCGGTCACTACGGGGCCCGGCACCTTCACCGGGGTTCGCATCGGCCTTGCCATGGCGCGGGGCCTGGGTGTTGCGCTCAACATTCCCATTACCGGTATCAATTCGCTG
>CAZAMS010000134.1:0-9782 GCA_964486305.1 uncultured Aestuariivirga sp. | reverse complement strand
GAAACTTAACGATTCCGGCAAGTCCATATAGTCATATATTGCTGCGTCTGCTAAGAGGCCAGTCCGAAAGTGGACCCTCCCATGCGCAAAGCCAGTTTAGACCGCAAAACCACGGAAACCCAGATCGCCGTTTCCATTAATTTGGATGGCACGGGCGCCTATGACGTGAAGTCAGGCGTGGGCTTTCTCGACCATATGCTGGAGCTTCTGGCGCGCCATTCCCTGATTGACATCAAGCTCAGAGCAAAGGGTGACACCCACATTGATTTTCACCACACCACGGAAGACATAGGCATTGCTTTGGGCCAAGCCTTTGCGAAAGCGCTGGGCAACCGCAAGGGCATCCGCCGTTATGCCGATTGCTTTCTGCCCATGGATGAAGCACTCACCCGCGCCGCCATTGATGTATCAGGCCGTCCGTACTTGATTTGGAAAGTGGAATTCTCGCGCCCCAAGATCGGCGAGTTCGATACCGAACTGGTGCGCGAATGGTTTCAGGCTTTCGCCATGAATGCGGGTGTGACACTCCATGTGGAAACACTTTACGGCGACAATTGCCATCACATTGCGGAATCATGTTTCAAGGCTTTGGCGCGCGTGCTGCGCGGCGCCATCGAAATTGATCCCCGCCAGAAAGATCGTATTCCATCCACCAAGGGTTCGCTCAAAGGCTGATGACCACCTACGCAATATACGCCAAGCCTGGTGACAGAAATGCCGAGGGCGCAATCTTTGTGCCCGATGCTTTCTCCTGGGGCGGCTTTGTATTCACCGGGTTCTGGGCCCTGTGGAACCGCATGTGGATTGCAGGCGCCATCGTGATTTCGGTTGCGATGCTTGGATCGGCATTGCCTCCTGCACTGCAATTCCTGCTGAACCTTGCCATCAGTATTCTTATGGGCCTGCATGCCAACGATCTGTTGGGCTGGTCGCTCACAAGACGCGGGTATTCTGAAATCGGCCTTGGCATGGGCGGCACATTGGAAGAAGCAGAACTCCGCTTCTATGCGGATGAAGTTAGCGTTCCGTCTCTGCCTGCGCCGGTGTTTAAGGATTTTGATGCGCTTGGCCTTTTTGGCGCAAAAAGTTGAATGCCATGAAGGCTGTGATTATTGATTATGGCTCCGGCAACCTGCACTCAGCCCTGAAAGCTTTTGAGCGCGCTGCGGGCGGCAGCGGTCAAATCGCCATTACCTCTGATCCCGATGACGTGCGCAAAGCCGAACGCATTGTGTTGCCCGGCGTTGGCGCTTTCAAGGATTGTCATGCCGGCCTCATGGCCGTTCCCGGCATGCGCGAAACTTTGCAAGAGCAGGTGATTACCCGCGGCAAGCCATTCCTTGGAATTTGTGTTGGCATGCAGCTCATGGCCACGCGTGGTCTTGAGCATGACATCACGCAAGGGTTGGGCTGGATTGCCGGTGATGTAAAACCGATAACGCCCGCCGATAGCACTCTGAAAATCCCGCACATGGGCTGGAACACGCTTGATGTGAAGAGTAGTCACCCTTTGCTGGCGGGAATCGAAGAAGGCGCACACGCATACTTTGTACACTCCTACCACCTCGAAGCAGCCCTGCCAGAAGACGTGATTGCAACAGCCGATTATGCCGGGCCGATTACCGCCATGGTTGGTTACGACAACATGGCGGGCACGCAATTCCACCCCGAGAAAAGCCAGACCCTGGGCCTGGCACTCATTGCTAATTTCCTGCGGTGGAAGCCATGATCCTGTTTCCCGCCATTGATTTGAAAGACGGCCTATGCGTGCGCCTGAAGCTGGGTGATATGGCACAGGCTACGGTCTTCAACGACAATCCCGCTGACCAGGCCAAAAGCTTTGAATCCCAGGGCTTTGAATGGTTGCACCTCGTTGACCTCAACGGCGCGTTTGAAGGCCGCCCTGTTAATGGCAAAGCCGTGGAAGCAATATTGCAAGCCATTTCCATTCCAGTGCAGCTCGGCGGTGGCATTCGTGACTTGGCCACAATCGAACACTGGCTTTCGCGTGGCGTGACCCGCGTCATCCTTGGAACCATTGCCTTGCGCAGTCCAAAAATCGTGAGTGAAGCCTGCAAGGAATTTCCGGGTAAGATTGTTGTAGGCATTGATGCAAAGGCAGGCCGCGTGGCCGTCGAAGGCTGGGGCGAAAGCTCATCGCTTACCGCCACAGAACTCGCCCAATGTTTTGAGGATGTGGGCGTGTCGGCCATTGTATTTACTGATATCGACCGTGACGGCATTCTCAAAGGCATCAATTTCGAAAAGACCCTTGAGCTGGCAAACGCCGTGAACATCCCAATCATTGCATCTGGCGGTCTTGCGTCGATCAAGGATGTGCAGCGCCTGCTCGAATCCGATTGCGCCATTCTCGAAGGTGCCATTTCAGGCCGCGCCATCTATGATGGCAGGCTTAACGCAAGCGAAGCTCTCAAACTCATTCGCGAGGCCGCATGATGCTGAAAGCCCGCATCATTCCCTGTCTCGACGTGAAAGATGGCCGCGTGGTGAAAGGCGTGAACTTCGTCGATCTGCGCGATGCCGGCGATCCCGTTGAAATTGCCAAGGCCTATGATGCGGCTGGCGCCGACGAATTGTGTTTTCTCGACATTACTGCCACCCATGAAAACCGTGGCACCATGCTGGACGTTGTCAGGCGCACTGCTGCCCAATGCTTCATGCCGCTCACCGTGGGCGGTGGCGTTCGAACGACTGACGATTTCCGCCAGCTTTTGCTGGCTGGAGCCGACAAGGTTTCCGTCAATTCAGCAGCCGTCAGCAATCGCCAGTTTGTCAATGAGGCGGCGCGGAAATTCGGCAGCCAGTGTGTGGTCGTGGCCATTGATGCCAAGGAAACCACGCCCAATCGTTTTGAGATATTCACTCATGGCGGGCGCAATCCTGCTGGCATTGAAGCAGTAAGCTTTGCGAAAGAAGTCGTGGAGTTGGGGGCAGGTGAGATTCTTCTAACGTCAATGGACCGTGATGGAACGGGTCTCGGATTTGACCTGAGTCTCACCCGCGCAATCGCCGATGCCGTGTCAGTTCCAGTTATCGCGTCGGGCGGGGTGGGCAACCTCGATCATCTCGTTGAAGGAATCCGCGATGGCCACGCAGCGGCGGTTCTGGCCGCGTCGATCTTTCACTTCGGTACCTATACAATCGCGGAAGCCAAATTCCACATGGCAAAGCATGGCATTCCCATGCGTTTGGTTTAGGGTAGGGAGCACAAATGACCCATAAATTAGAAGTTTTGGGAAACCTTGCAGACGAAATCGCCAAGCGTCGCCATGGAAGCGCCGATCAGTCCTATACGGCAAAACTCCTGTCGCAGGGCGTGGAAAAATGCGCCAAGAAATTTGGCGAGGAAGCGGTCGAGTTGGCTTTGGCGAGCATGAAACAAGACAAGGCTCACATCACATCAGAGGCAGCCGACGTAGTTTACCATCTCCTGATTTTGCTTGCGGCCTCAAATGTTTCCTTGGGTGATGTGATGCAGGAACTCGAGCGTCGCAAGGGCGTGAGCGGGCTCGCTGAAAAAGCCTCCCGCGGAAAAAATACCTGATGGAAACCCTCGCCAGAGAAGTCTCCCCCTTCCGCCGTTTTGACCGTGATGAATGGTCAAAACTCCGGGCCGACACACCGATGACCCTGACGCAGGTTGACCTCGATGAATTGCGCGGTCTTAACGACAAGATTGACCTCCAGGAGGTTGAGACGATTTATTTGCCGCTGTCGCGCCTGCTCAATCTCTATGTGGCCGCAACCCAAAAACTTTTCCGTGCCACCAACAATTTTCTGCATAGCGAAGATCGGAAAGTTCCTTACGTCATAGGCATTGCGGGAAGCGTGGCGGTTGGCAAAAGCACGACGGCGCGCATCCTGCGCAGGCATCTATCGCGCTGGCCCCATCATCCGAAAGTTGATCTGGTCACCACCGATGGCTTTCTCATGCCTAACTCAATTCTGGAGCGTGAGGGCCTGATGGCGCGAAAGGGCTTTCCGGAAAGCTATGACCTGCCGTCGATCCTGCGCTTCATGTCGGATATCAAGGCAGGCAAGCCAAAGGTTACAGCACCGCTCTACTCGCATCTCACCTATGATGTCCTGTCGGGAGAAACCCTCACCATTGACCAGCCCGATATCCTGATTGTCGAGGGCATCAACGTTTTGCAAACCGGCCGTCCGCCCAAAGACGGACGCGGCATTCCAAACGTCTCGGACTTTTTCGATTTTTCAATCTATATTGATGCGGAAATTGCTGATCTCAGCGACTGGTATATCGACCGTTTCTTCTCACTCAGGGATGGCGCGTTCAAAAATCCCAAATCCTATTTCCATCGTTATGCCTCCTACTCAGACGTTCACGCCCGCGAAACGGCCACAAGAATCTGGGAAACCATCAATCTCGTAAACCTGCGCGAAAACGTCCTGCCCACCCGCCCCCGTGCCGATCTCGTGCTTCGCAAAGGAACTGATCACGCAGTTCGTAGCGTGTTTCTGCGGAAGCTCTAACGCCTTCGGAGTGGCTCCTTTTTCTCATCATGCCCGCACTTGATGCGGGCATCTTCTTGCGAGATGCGACGATGGCCGTGTCAAGCACGGCCATGATGAGAGTTATGAAAGGCAGACAATGACTTTGTTGGCGCCCGCGCTGCTGCCTAGGGCTACTATTTGCCAGTCAGAATCTGGCCAAAAATATCTTCCAGCGTCGGCGTTCTCGCGCGCGTCCTGCGCCGCGTGGTTCTGCGCCGCCGCGTGCCGAAATAGCCGGAATAACTCCGCCGTCTGCGTCGCCTTGGGGCAAGGCCCTGCATAATGCCTTTAAGAACCGCCGAGATAATTGTTCCCAGTATTCCGCCGCCTTGCGGAACCGGATCGGAGACGGCGGCAAGGGTGGCGGGCACGGAATAAGTCTTGGCAAGAACGGCGAGAACACTGGTGGCTGCAATGGTTGAAATTTTTTCGCACGAATCGTCACTCAAGCCAGGTGCAAGTTTTTTCATTTCAGCAGAAGCATTGGCGGGCGAGCAATAAATATCTTCCAGCACAGCCTTGCCATCCGCAATGGCTTCGGAGTCTGTCAAATTATCGAGATCAGAACTGCCGCCGCCTTCATCCAGGAGATCAAGCAATGCTTCAAACGCCTCACTGTCATTTTGCGCTTTGGTTTTGAGTTGCCTGGCAATGGCGGGGCAAAGTTTTTCGAGACTGAATTTTGCTTCGCTTGCACTTATGCCGCAGGCTTTTGCAACATTGGCAAAATAATTGCCGTTTTGGGCTTCATCCAAAATAGTCATCATCGTCATTTATAGAATCCCGGTAATTTCAAAGCCCAGGTTCCTTGCTTCTTTCACGAGAGGCTCATAGGAGCGGAAATGATGGGCCTTCAATCCCGCAAGCCGTGCTCCCTGCACATTTGATCTTTTGTCGTCGATGAACCATGTGTCGGCAGGGGCAGCACTTATCTTTGCCAGCAATTTTGTAAAGCTTTGGGGATCGGGCTTCTTGGTTCCAAATTCATAGGAGCAGTAACGCTCCCTGAAAATTGCTGCAGCTTCGGGAAACAATTCATCAAGCGAGTTCTTAACAATGGGACCGTTGTTGGTGTAGATGGCAATGCGGGCGGCTTTGCCGATAGATTCTGCCAGCGTCAAAACATCGAGCGATGCAATCATCGATTCCCGCCGGGCGGCAATCCATTGCTGGCGCGTGATCGTGTGGCCGATACGGTAACTGAATTCTGCGAGATAAACGTCGGCGTCGGGATAGCCGCCGGAGTCGGCATCATCTTCAAAACCTGAATCCCAGATGGCCGCCCTGATGTCCCGCGGCGTCTTGCCTGAAATTTGCGAAAGGGCGCGAAGCCTGCGGCCGAGATCATAGTGGCACAACACGTCATCCATATCGAAAATGACGAGGCGTGGTGGCATCGCTCAAGCCGCCGTTCCGCCGACCGTGAGCCGGTCAATGCGTAAGGTGGGCTGGCCAACGCCGACCGGAACGCCCTGGCCCTGCTTGCCGCAGGTTCCAATGCCGGGATCAAGCGCCATGTCATTGCCCACCATGGAAATGCGGGTGAGGGCATCAGCACCTGAGCCTATGAGTGTAGCTCCCTTGACCGGGCTGGTGATCTGTCCATCTTCGATCAGATAGGCTTCGGTGCAGGAAAATACGAACTTGCCTGAGGTAATATCAACCTGGCCACCGCCGAAGGACTTGGCGAACAGGCCCTTTTTGATGGATTTCAAAATCTCGTCGGGGTGCCGGTCGCCGGACAACATGTAGGTGTTGGTCATGCGCGGCATGGGTGCGTGGGCATAGGATTGCCGCCGGCCATTGCCCGTGGGCTTGACCCCCATGAGCCTGGCATTCAGCCGGTCCTGCATGAAACCCACAAGCACGCCATCCTCGATCAGGGTGGTGCAATTGGAGGGCGTGCCCTCGTCATCAATGCTGAGTGAGCCACGGCGATCAGGAATTGTTCCGTCATCAACCACGGTAATGCCCTTGGCAGCAATGCGGCTGCCCATCAGACCGGCAAAGGCAGATGTGCCCTTGCGGTTGAAATCCCCCTCCAGGCCATGGCCTATAGCCTCATGCAGCAGAATGCCAGGCCACCCCGGCCCGAGAAGAACATCAACTTCGCCAGCAGGCGCTGGCTTTGCGTCCAGAGACACAAGGCTTTGGCGATAGGCCTCGCGCGCCGCATCCTGCCACAGGTCATCCGTCAAATACGATGCAGGATCGCCACGGCCTCCCAGGCCATGGCTGCCCTGGCCTTGAATACCGCCACGGGCTGACACAATCGACACGCCAAAGCGCACCAATGGCCGCACATCGCGGTAAATGCGGCCATCGCCGCGAATGATTTCAATCGATTGCCAGTCGCTGGCAAGAGAAACGGAAACCTGGGCAACTTCAGGGCCCAAGCCCCGCGCAAACGCGTCAACCTTTTGCAGGAGATTGATTTTTTCAGCAAAGCCGATGGCCTCAACCGGATTATGCGCCGAGTAAAGCTTTTGATTGGTGCGTTCCGGCGAAGCGGCAACCTGGCCGCCACTTGTCTTGGCCATCGACTTGCACAAAGCTGCGGCGCGCTTGAGGGCTGCCACCGAAATTTCTGTCGAATGGGCATAGGCCGCAGTCTCACCCGTCACCGAGCGCAGTCCGAAACCCTGGGATTCATCAAAACTGGCGGCCTTCAGTTTTCCATCGTCGTAGGAAAACCCTTGCGTCTCGCGCTTTTCAACAAACAGCTCGCCATCGTCGGCCCCCTGCAGGGCCTGCGCTACAAGCTCTGTTGCCTGTGCCTGGGTGGTATCAGTGTTGTCAAAGAGTGAGAGCGGCAACGGAGAAATCCTTATCCAAAAGTATTACATCTAGATAAGCACCAGATCCCAGCGCCGCTAGCCCATAATTACAGGGCAGTCAGATTGTCCAAAGCGGCTGAGAATCCTTCCAGCGAGATTTTCATTGGGATGCCCAGTCCGGGTGCTTCATAAACTATAAAATTGGCGGCTGTGCCTTTTTTCATTTTGGCCAGTGACTCCGGCGATACCTCGGCAAAGGCTTCGCAGATTTGGGGCCTGCAGCGCACAAACGGCGCGCGCCCGACGGCAGCGCCATCAATCTCCAAGGCAACGCCCGTGGGCAAATAAACTCCAATGGGAACCAGAACGCGCATCGTTGTCTGCTCCTTGTCACCCTGTTTGGATTTCTGGACAATGAGTGAGAGAACAATTCTTGCGTTTTTTTCGCTGCGGGTAAGCTGCACCATGCCACAGGCTTTTTTGCCAGTCTGCCCTCCGCTCGCCGCCGGCACAATGCTGCACTGAATTTGCCAGGCACCATGGGTCGCAACGGTTTCAGCGGTTGGCGCTGCAGGTTGCGCCTTTTTCCCCGCATTTACCCGGGGGCCAAATGCTTTTTGTCCCGCCGCCGGTTGTTGTGCCTGCGCAAAGGCTGAAACCGGGCAGAAAAGGCCCAACAGACCAGCAACAGCAAGGGTGCGGAGGGAAGTGGTGATTCTCACGGAACGGTACCTTTCGTAATCAAAGCGCGGCTATTAGCGCCGTGTTAGGTGTAAAACAACACCGAATTGGGGAGTGCTGCAATATGCACGATGCTGCATTTCACGGATAAATGAGGCGGAATTTCGAACTGTGCCAAGCGATTGCTGGCAAAAGGCCGAAGCGCTTGATTACAATGACGTTATGCCGCGCCCGCTTCAGTTGCGGGTGCGGTTCGAATGTGGTTCACATTCAGCCGGTCATTGGGGTATTCCCGGGAATACCAATGGCGGGGCGGATACTGGGTGAAACCAGTTGTAAAAAGACGAATTGTGAGGGTTATCGATGAAGATCGCAAACAGGCTGGCGGGAACGGTAGCGGGGATGTTTGTCCTTTTCGCCTCGGTCACTGCCTGGGCAGCAGCGGGTCAACCTGAACCATGGCAACTCGGGCTGCAGGATGCTGTCACCCCTGTTGCCGAGTTCATTGGGTGGCTCCACGATTTCCTGTTGTGGATCATCACTGCGATCACACTTTTTGTGCTTGGTTTGATGCTCTATATTTTTGCGCGCTTCAACGCCAAGACGAACCCGGTGCCGTCCAAGACCACGCATAACACCTTCATTGAGGTGGCATGGACAGTCATTCCCATGTTGATTCTGGTTGCCATCGCGGTTCCTTCACTTCGTCTGCTCTACCTGCAGCGCGATATTCCCGTGGCCGACATGACCGTGAAGGTCATCGGCAATCCGAGCTGGAACTGGACCTACGAATATCCTGATCTCGGATTGAATGATGACGGCTCAGCCAAGGTCAGCTTCACCTCCTATCTGAAAACGCGGGAAGACGCGGCAAGAGATAATGTCCCTTACTTGCTGGCCACCGACGTGCCAGTTGTCGTGCCGGTCAACAAGATCGTGAAACTGATTATTACCTCAGATCCCGAGGGGATCATCCATGCCTGGACCATTCCATCCTTCGGCATGAAGATTGATGCCGTTCCCGGCCGCCTCAACGAAGATTGGTTCAAGGCCACCAAGGAAGGCGTATACTACGGCCAGTGCTCCGAGCTGTGTGGCAAAGACCATGCCTACATGCCCATCGAAGTGCATGTTGTATCTGAAACAGACTTTGCTGCCTGGGCTGAAAAAATCAAGACAGCCAGCGCCGAAGAGGCCAGGGATTATCTGTTTGCCATGTTGAAGGCCAAGGGCCAGCTGGCGCAAAATTGAACTTATTCAGAGGCTGATTACCATGTCATACGCAACCGCCGCTCACGATCACCACGACCTGCCTTCGGGGTGGAGACGGTATGTCTATTCAACGAACCACAAGGACATCGGCACGATGTATCTTTGGTTTGCTATTATTTCAGGACTCATCGGCGGCTTCCTGTCCGTCATGATGCGCATTGAATTGGCAGAGCCCGGCATTCAGATTTTCCACGGCCTTGCCAACATGGTCTATGGCGCTGGCTGCGATGTTGCGGCCCCTGATGCCTGCGACGCTGGCAAGCACATGTATAACGTGTTTGTCACCGGTCATGGCCTGCTCATGATCTTCTTCATGGTCATGCCCGCGATGATTGGCGGCTTTGGCAACTGGTTTGTGCCTTTGATGATCGGCGCGCCTGACATGGCATTTCCACGCATGAACAACATTTCCTTCTGGCTGCTGCCACCGGCCCTCGGCCTGCTGCTGATTTCGATGTTCGCCGAAGGCCCGGCGGGCGCCTTTGGCGTAGGTGGTGGCTGGACGCTTTATCCGCC
>CAZAMS010000133.1:0-6635 GCA_964486305.1 uncultured Aestuariivirga sp. | reverse complement strand
TTGGAGAGCTCAAGCGAAGCATCGAAAGGCCGGCAGGTAATGATATCGCCGGCCGTGCCGCCCTCAAGGCGGGCATTCAGCGCCGCGGTGTATTCCTTCGGCGCGGTCGGTGTGAACTTAACCTGAATATCCGGATGTTTCGCCTGGAAAGCCGGAATAATTTTCTCCTTCCAGATCGTGGCATCGTCATTGCGCCAGCTCTCAATGGTGAGCTTGCCGGCCGATGCGGCGCTTGCAAATGCAGTCATGGCAACAGCCGCGAGCAGCATTGTCTTCAGTCCAGTCTTTAACATAGTTTTCTCCCTTCCTTGTTAGTCGTCACTTCAAAATTTAACGCGTTGCGGCCAGTTTCAAAAGAGCCAGTCGCAAATTGCCTTTGGTCTCACCGAGCAGTTTTTGTGCAGCATCGAGCGACTTGGCACCGACGCAAATCAGAACCGCAGGCTTCACCTCACCCTTGCTGATTTCAAGCGCTGCAGCGGCATCTTTCTCATTGGCCTTGGCAATGCGCGAAACAATCCCGCGCGCCCGCGCCTTGAGCTTGAGATTGTCGGCCCGCACATTCACCATCATGCCATCGTGAACAGCACCGAGCTTGATATGGGTGAGCGTGGAGAGAAGATTGAGCGCGGCTTTTTGTGCCGTGCCAGCACCCATGCGCGTCGACCCCATGATCACTTCAGGGCCGGAGTCGAGAAATACTTCAATATCAGCGGCGGCAGCTAGAGCCGAAGTCGGATTATTGACGACGGCAATGACACTTGCGCCAAGTTCCCTGGCACGTTTGGCCACAGCAATTGTGTAAGGCGTGGAGCCCGAGGCCGCAATAACGATCACCGCGTCGCCGGCCTTGCAAACCGAGGCAGCGCGGTGGCCTTCTTCCGCATCGTCCTCCGCATCGGCGAGCGTTTCAAACATGGCGGCGCGACTACCAGCAATGAGATAAACTATTCTGTCTTCTGCCATGCCGAAGGTGGCAGGCAGTTCTGAACCATCCTGCACCCCAATGCGAATTGAGGTTCCGGCACCCGCATAGAACAGGCGGCCATCCCCAGCCAGACATGCGGCAACAGCGTTAGCGGCTTTCGAAATTTGTGGAATGGCAGCCTTGACGGCGGCAATGGCCCGTTCCTGCCCGGCAACAAAAGCACCGAGAATATCGGCGTCGTTCCACGTGTCGATGCCCGATGATTCCGGCAGTTCGCTTTCAGTTTTTCTAAGGTGTGCGCTCATAAAATGAACAATACCAAATTAATACCACTTGTCTAGAGGAAAGTATTAACCACGACAATAATAGTGGAATTTGTTGAAATTTTGAAATTTATTAACAAAACTCTTCACTTTTGGTATTGTTTTGGTATTGTAGGACAATGGAGCAAACTAGGGCCTATTTTCTTGGGATTGACGGTGGCGGAAGCCGCTGCCGCGCCCGCATTCGTGATGCCTCAGGCCGGATGTTGGGCGAAGCCATCGGTGGTTCGTCCAATATCTATCAGGATTTTGATGGTGCCCTGGCCAACATTATAGCTACTGCCGCAGAAGCGGCGGGCAAGGCAAAACTCAAGACAAGCGATCTTCACGCCGGTCTTGGCCTTGCCGGCATTGTAACCTCAGTTGGAGCCGAGCGGATTGCTGAAGCGAAGCTGCCTTTCGCTTCTGTCATTGCCGACAATGATGCCTATGCGGCCTGCGTTGGCGCCTTTGCTGGGGGCGACGGCGGCATTGTTATCGCAGGCACCGGCTCCATCGGTTTTGCTGCCATCAACGGCGTGCGTCACATGGTCGGTGGCTGGGGCTTCGCGCTCGGTGATCATGGCTCAGGCGCCTGGCTCGGCCATCACGCGGTACGCCGCACGGCTCTGGCCATTGATGGCCTGCTGCAGCCCACGCCACTTATTGAAGAAGTTCTGTCGCGTGTTGGCCGCAACCGGTTCGATCTTTCGCGCTGGTCCGAGCGCGCAACGCCCAAGGACTATGCGGAGATGGCACCGCTGGTTTTTGAATGTGCCGCAAAGGGCGATGTGGTCGGCATGACCATCGTGATTGAAGGAGCAGCGGCCATTTCAAGTCTCGGTCGGGCTCTGTTGGCGCGTGGAGCAGGGAAACTCTGCCTGCTCGGCGGCATATCAAAGGTCTATCCGCCCTATCTCGATGCCGATGTGAAGCAGGCGCTAACAGCACCCGGCGCCGATGCATTGGACGGCGCGATCATGATGGCCCGCCAGGCCCAGGGCCTTTCGGTGAGTTGGGCATGAGCGCTTTCCAAACCATCTTCCAACGCAGCCGCTTTGAGCGTGACAGCACTGCGCCCCGCTATCTGCGCGTAAAAAAACTGGTGCAGGACGCCGTTGCTTCCGGCGATCTCAAGGAGGGTGATGCCATTCCCGGCGAACGCGATGTGGCCGTCCTGCTCGATATCTCGCGCGTCACCGTGCGCAAGGCCTTCACCGATCTCGTGTCCGAAGGTGTGCTCGTGCAGCGCCGGGGTTCCGGCACCTATGTGAGCGGGCCGGCGCGGCGCATTGAGCAACCACTGTCGCGCCTCACCAGCTTCACCCAGGACATGCAGCTTCGCGGCCTCAAGACCGATGCCGACTGGCTTGAGCGTTCAACCGGCCTTCCAACACCGGAGGAGGCGATGAAGCTGTCAATTTCACCGGGCGAACATGTCTCGCGCTTTCATCGCCTGCGCCGCGCCGATGGTGTTCCCATGGCGATTGAGCTGGCCGTGATCCCGCAACATTATCTGCCTGATCCCGCAAGCGTCACGGGATCGCTCTACGAAGCTCTTGATGCGCGCGGCGTCAGGCCGATGCGCGCCTTGCAGCGTTTGCATGCAACCGCACTCACCGCGCAGGAAGCCAAGCTCCTCGATCTGCCGGACGGCAGTCCGGCGTTGTTCATCGAGCGCATTTCCTATCTCCCCGATGGCCGCATTATCGAATTCACCCGCTCGCACTATCGCGGAGACAGTACGATTTCGTCGCCGAACTCACCATCGCACCCGGAGTGAAATCATGAGCCACATGGCGCGCGAAGCCGCCGAAGCACCGGAAGCCTGCGCACGCTTTCTCCAGCGCAATACGAAAGCGCTGGCAGAAATTGGCGCCTTTCTCAAGCGCAGGTCACCGCCTGCCATCATCACGTCGGCGCGCGGCAGTTCCGATTGTGCCGCGGGCTATTTCAAATACCTCGCGGAAATTCTGACGGGTGTTCCCTGTTCGTCAATGGGAGCGTCGGTCGTTTCTGTCTACGGCGCAACACTTCATTTGAAGGATGGACTGTGTGTGACGATTTCACAATCGGGAAAAAGCCCGGACATCGTGGCACTGCAGGATGCGGCACGCCGTGCAGGAGCTTTGACGGTAGCCCTTGTCAATGTGGAGGATTCGCCAGCCGCCCATGCCGCTGATATTTGCCTTCCGCTTCATGCGGGTCCGGAGCTGAGTGTGGCGGCAACGAAATCCTTCATCGTGTCATTGGTGGCGGGAGCGGCAATTGTAGCCCACTGGCTGGACCGCAAGGATTTGCTTGCGGCCATTGTTGCCCTTCCTGATCAATTGGCAAAAGCGGCAAAAATAGATTGGCCCGAAGCGGTTGATCTCGCAAAAGACGCGGAGTCGCTTTATGTCGTAGCGCGCGGGCCATCACTGCCCATTGCCACGGAAACCGCATTGAAGCTGAAGGAAACCTGCGCCATTCACGCCGAGGCCTATTCCATCGCCGAAGTAATGCATGGGCCCCTTGAACTCCTGGGCGATGGTTTTCCCGTTCTTGCCTATTCGCCGGAAGATAGCGCGCGGCAATCGTCGCGTGACTCTCTCGACAAGATGCGCCAGACGGGAGGTAGCATTCTGGTGGCCGAGGAGGGCGGGCTTCCCTTTGTTCGCACCAACAATTCCTTGCTCGATCCCATCTCCATCATTCAAACTGCCTACCGTTTTGTTGAGGCAACTGCCGTGGCCCGTGGCCGCAACCCCGATAGGCCGCGACTTCTCAAAAAAGTGACGGAGACGGTGTAATGGTCTTTGCCCTCACAGGTGCCCGCATATTTGATGGTGAAAGCATTCGCAATGACATGGCCGTTGTCATTGATGGCGCACGCATTGTTGAAATCATTGCTTTCAAAGATCTCGCCAAGAGTATCGAAAGGCGCGCCCTGAACGGCGGCCTGTTGGTGCCGGGCCTCATTGACGTGCAGGTGAACGGCGGTGGCGGCGCGCTGCTCAACGATAACCCCACCATCGACATTGTGCGCAGGATTGCCGAGTCCCACCGCAAATTCGGGACGACGGGCATGCTGCCGACGGTCATTACCGATGCGCCGGAAGTTTTGTCGAAAGCAATTGCTGCCGTGAAAGCAGCGCGCGCCGAAAATATCCCCGGCGTTCTCGGCATTCATATCGAAGGGCCTTTCCTCGACAAGGAGCGCAAAGGTGCCCATGAGGCCCAGTTCATCCGCGAGATGACCGAGGCAGACGTGGCGCAGATCGCCGCTGTGGATTGTGGCAGTGTGATGCTCACGCTCGCGCCAAATCGGGTGGCGCCAGCCTTGATTAAATCGCTTGCCGGGAAGGGGGTACTTGTCAGTCTCGGCCATTCCGGGGCAAGCCTTGCCGAAGTCACAAAAGCCCTGGCCTCGGGTGCGCAGGCCTTCACCCATCTTTTCAATGCCATGAGCCAGTTGAATGGCCGCCAGCCCGGCATGGTAGGGGCTGCCCTTACGGACCGCGACAGTTATTGCGGCCTTATCGTCGATGGATTCCATGTTCACGATGCCGCCATGAAGGTGGCGCTTGCCGCAAAGCCCCATAACCGTATCATGCTGGTCACCGATGCCATGCCAACTGCGGCTGGAGGGCCGGATTCATTTGAACTCCAGGGCCGCAAGATTCACCTCAAGAACGGCAAATTGCAGTTGGATGATGATACGCTTGCGGGTTCCAATCTGACAATGGATGAAGCGGTGCGCTTTTGTGTTGAGAAGCTCAATGTCGGGTTGGAAGATACACTTCGCATGGCCTCGCTCAATCCCGCAGCATTCCTCCGGCGTGACCACGAGCTCGGCCGCATTCAACCTGGCTATCTTGCAAGTCTTGTCCATCTGGACGATGACTTGCACGTTCTTGAAACCTGGATCGATGGCAAATGAAAAAGATCAAAGTGCTTGTGGTCGGTCTCGGCAATATGGGATTGAGCCATGCTCGCGCCTATAAATCCAACAAGGGATTTGAGATCGCAGGCCTCTGCAGCCGCGGCATTGAGACCCGTGATGACATCAAGAAGGAATTTCGCGGCGCACCGCTTTTTTCCGATTACGCCCAGGCCCTTGCGGCGGTAAAGCCCGATGCCGTGTCGATCAACACCTGGCCCGATACCCATGCGGCCTATGCCAAGCTGGCATTGAAAGCGGGTTGCCATATCTTCATCGAAAAGCCATTGGCCGACACGGTGGCAGAGGCCGAAAAAATTGCCAAACTCGCCAAGGCTTCCGGCAAGAAACTGGTGATCGGCTATATCCTCCGGGTTCACCCTTCCTGGGTAAAATTTGTCGAAGTCGGAAAAACCCTCGGCAAGCCGCTGGTCATGCGCATGAATCTCAACCAGCAATCCTCCGGCCCCCAATGGGCAGTGCATAAGCACCTGATGAATTCAATCTCGCCTATCGTCGATTGCGGCGTGCATTACGTGGACGTCATGTGCCAGGTGACGGGTGCAAAGCCCATCCGTGTCCATGCGGTTGGCGCGCGGCTCACAAGTGAAGTTGACGAACACATGTATAATTATGGCCATCTCCATGTGGCCTTCGATGATGGCTCCGTGGGTTGGTACGAAGCGGGCTGGGGGCCGATGATGAGCGAGACGGCTTTTTTCGTGAAGGACATGATCGGCCCCAAGGGTTCTGTGTCGATTGCCATGGAAGAAAGCAAAACGGCGTCCTCCGATGTGGACAGCCACACGCGCACCAGCGCCCTGCGCCTGCATCATGCCTTGCTGACGCCCGAAGGGCGCTTTGCCACGCCGGATGATATCATCCGTATGGATGATGAACCGGGGCATCAGGAGTTATGCAACCGCGAACAGGAACTGTTCCTTGACGCTATCCGCCACGATCGTGACATGAGCGGCCATGTCGAAGATGCGATCAATTCGCTGCGCATTGTGCTGGCGGCCGATGAAAGCGTGCGCACTGGGCAGGTGGTGTCTCTTTGAAGCTTGCAGGCGCTATCACCCAGGGAATCGGACCAATCAACGAGGACGGTTGGGGATTTCTCGGCAGCGCCGATAACGTCACCGCAGCCTGGGTTTTTGATGGTGTAACCGGCATAAACGGGAGGAACTATCTGTCAGCGGGAACTGATGCAGCCTGGCTGGTTGCCAAGGCCCATGACCATTTGCTGAAATTTGCGGGCCTTGACCTCCCGCTCGCCGATATCCTTTCCAAGCTCGTGCAGGCCTTGATGATTGACTTTAAAACGGCTGCGGAAGGGCTTGATATTCCACATGACTATGATCCTCCCGCCGCCTGCCTGATTTTGGTGAAGCGCTATGGCCCGGAATGGAAAGCCCTGCGCCTGGGCGACTCCTGCTTGCTTGCCCGGGCCAATGATGGCGCGCACACCTTTGTCGCTGTC
>CAZAMS010000132.1:0-17750 GCA_964486305.1 uncultured Aestuariivirga sp. | reverse complement strand
GCCTGCTGCCGGTTCCGTGGACGGGCACTTAAGCTAGCCCAGCCTTCCGGTCGAACTCAATAGGGCTGAAATTTCCCAGCGTCGAGTGTCGGCGCGGGTAGTAGAAGCGCTCGATGTAGTCGAACACGTCGGCCTTTGCATCGGCTCTGGAACGATAGACCTTGCGCGCTGTTCGCTCCGTCTTCAGCGACGAGAAGAAGCTTTCCATGGCCGCATTTTCCCAGACATTGCCGGAGCGGCGCATCGAGCAGATGACGCCGTTGTCCTCCATGAGCGTCCTGAACTGCCCGCTGGATGCGGTCGTTCCGATCGTCTTTATCGACGCCATCCGGGTTAAAATCCGTGTGAAGGATTTGTCCGGAACAAGGCGGTTTGTATAGCGCTCGGGATTTTGCCCAATGGCGGCAAAGAGATACTGGGCATCTGGATTGAGCAAACCGAAGGCGCCAAGTTCTGGCTTCGGGTGATGACGAACTCAAGAACCGGGGCATTACCGATGTCCTTGTTGCCGTCGTCGATGGCCTCAAAAGCTTTCCGGAGGCAATCACAGCTGTGTTCCCGCAGGCTATCGTTCAAACCTGCATCGTCCACCCGATCCGTCATTCACTCGATTTTGTGTCGTGGAAAGACCGTAAGCCCGTGGTGCACGCACTCAGGGCCATCTACCGCGCGAGGGATGCCGAAGCTGGAAAGCAGGCGCTTGATGACTTCGATGCCGGGCCATGGGGTCAGCGCTATCCGGCAATCGCCCAGAGTTGGCGGCGCAACTGGCAGCATGTCGTGCCATTCTTCGCGTTCCCTGAAAGCCTGTGCCGGATTATCTACACCACAAACGCAATCGAAGCATTGAACTCAAAGCTCAGGCGCGCAGTTCGCACCAGGGGCCACTTCCCCAATGATGACGCAGCGATGAAATTGCTGTATCTCGTTCTCAACCATGCTGCGGATGACCGGAAACGGGTTCCGCGTGAATGGTTCGAGGCAAGAATCCAGTTCGCCATCATCTTCGGCGAACGGTTCGAAGGTCAATAATGAAACCGACCTCGCACACAAGATTCCTGACAGTCCCTCCTAGGCTGGCGAAATAACAACCAAGCCTCGCTCTACACACAAGCGGCCAAACACGAGAAATTAGAGAAAATCCCGTTTAGTTGGCATAACCACAATGTTTGAGGTAGGCGGCGCATTCGGTTGCTGAGAAAGTTTTGAGGGTTTTGGCGATCTCGTGCCAGAGCTTTGTGACGGTGCGGGCGGCGGCCTTCCTGATGGCTGCCTTGAACTTTGCGAACACCTGCTCGATCGGATTGAGGTCCGGACTGTAAGGCGGCAGATAGAGGAGAAATGCCCCTTGCGCCTCTATTGCCTCACGAATGCCGGAGACCTTGTGGCTAGGCAGATTGTCCATCACGACGATGTCGCCTTGCTTCAGGACCGGTGCCAGGAACTGTTCTGTCCAGGCCCGGAAGGTCTCGCCGTTCATCGGGCCATCAAGCGTCATCGGCGCGTCAAGACGATCCCGGCGCAGTGCCGCGATGAAGGTGGTGGTGCGCCAATGGCCACGGGGGGGCCTTGGCTAAAAGCCTTTGGCCGACAGGACAACGGCCATAGCGGCGCACCATGCTGGTGGCGAAGCCTGACTCGTCGACGAAGACGAGACTCGAGATGGCAAGGGCGGACTGGTCTTCGCGCCAGACTTCACGCGCGGCCTTGACGTCGGGCCTGTCCTGTTCGCTTGCGTGCAGGGTTTTTTTGAAGCTCCAGCCGATATGGCCAAGATAGCGGTCGAGCGCGGACCGGCTGGCCTTGATCCGCCGCTTGCCGAGCTCCGCAACCAGTTCGTCCAGGGTTGCATCTGGCGTGACCTGCAAGAGCTCCCGCACCACTGTGTCATGGGCGGCCAGCTTGTATTTGCGGTAGCCGCCCATCTTCTTTGGAGCAAGGCTGCCCGTCGCCTTGGCATGCTGCATCAGCTTGATCACCGTGCTTGCCGCCACATCAAAGCGTTTGGCAACCGCATTGCGCGACGCGCCTGCATCAACGGCTTTCGCCATTCGTTTGCGGATATCAAGAGACAGGGGTTGAACCATGACTGCTGGCCTCCACTCCAGTAGTCATCTTGAATCAGATTAAAAATGATTTGGGAATCCCATTTTTCGATTCAATCAAACAGGGATTTGCTCTAGCGGAAACGGCAATGAAGGTAATCAGCTGATGGAACAGAGCAAAGACATGCAAGTGTACACCCCGTTCCAGTGTTTTTCATCGCTTCCTATAGCCCACTGTAATCAAAGGATAAAAATAATGAAGGTGCACAACCTGGTGATCCCTGCGGGAATCGAACCCGCCTTTACAACGTGAGAGGCTGTCGTCCTAACCGATAGACGAAGGGACCCTGTCACCAGAGGCTTTCCTATATCGGGGCGGTGTAAAGAGTGCAAGCGTCAGGGCGTAGTCGCCTTCACCCGCAACAAAACCTTCCGCGTGCTCACTTCAACAATGAAAACTTCCGTGCCCGTATTGATCGTGAGCTTGTCGCCTGTGAGTATGGCCTCGCGCACCTGCGATGATGCGGGCAGGCCGAGCTCCACCAGCCCCGTTCCCTCCGGCACCACTACACGGTTCTTGATCTTGTAGATAATGCCGCCAATAAGGCCTAGGAACAGCAGCACGAGAACGGCCCCCATGAAATACACGGCAAATACCAGAAACCGGTTGACCGGCGGGGCCTCGCCCAGATTTGAGTTTTGATCATCCATGACTTCGCAATCCTCCCAAACCCTTTCAGCAACCGTCGAAGCCCCTGACCGGCTCGACCGCTTCCTGGCGCTCACATTTCCTGAAGTCAGCCGCTCCCGCTTTCAAAGGCTTATCGCGGAAGGCCAGGTCTCTGTCGAGGGTGTTTGCATCACCGAAACCCGCCACAAGCTGAAAGCGGGCCAGCGCGTGGAAGCGGTGATTCCCCCTGCCGTGGCGGCCGAACCAAAGGCCGAAACCATTCCGCTCACCGTGGTTTACGAAGACAAGGACCTGATCATCATCGACAAGCCCGCAGGCCTTGTGGTTCACCCCGGAGCCGGAAATGAAACCGGAACCCTTGTGAACGCCCTCATCGCCCATTGCGGCGACAGCCTGTCGGGCATTGGCGGCGTGAAACGTCCTGGCATCGTCCACCGGCTGGACAAGGACACCAGCGGTCTGTTGGTTATCGCCAAGAATGACGCTGCCCACCACGGCCTCTCCGAACAGTTCGCCGCCCACGGGCGCGATGGCAGGCTGGAAAGGACCTATCAGGCCATCGTCTGGGGCGTGCCTGAGCGCAACCGCGGAACGGTTTCCGCCAATATCGCCCGCAGCAACAGCAACCGCCAGAAGATGGCAATCTCCAAGTCCGCCCTTTCCCGCGAGGCTGTCACCCACTACGAAGTTTTGGAGAATTTGGGCAAACCGCCGCTGGCAAGCCTGCTCCGTTGCGTGCTGGAAACCGGGCGAACCCACCAGATACGCGTGCACATGACACATATCGGCCATCCACTTTTGGGCGACAGGGTCTATGGAGCAAGCTTCAAGGCTTCCCTCAGCACCTTAAGTGAAGCTGCAAGAAACGCCGTTAACACATTGAATAGGCAGGCACTTCATGCTGGCAAACTGGGTTTTGAACACCCCCGTACCGGCAAGGCCCTAAGCTTCGAAAGCCCCTTGCCCCCCGACATGATGCAACTCTTGGCCGCGTTCACGCGTTGATCAACATAATGTTAAACGGTAACTACTTTAGTATCTTATTTTTGTCGCAATCAGTACTATATTATTTCGGTACCTGAGCAGAAAACTCAGGAAAACGAGGAAGGGAATTAAATATATGGCACGCGCCACCTCATTGCCAGCAATTGCCTCCGGCGAGGGCGGTCTCAACCGCTATCTGCAAGAAATTCGCCTGTTTCCAATGCTGGCCCCCGAAGAAGAATTCATGCTGGCCAAGCGCTGGAAAGAGCATGGCGACAGCAAGGCCGCCGAACGCCTGATCACCAGCCATTTGCGCCTCGTAGCCAAGATCGCCATGGGCTACCGCGGCTATGGCCTGCCCATTGGCGAAGTTGTGTCCGAAGGCAACGTGGGCCTCATGCAGGCTGTGAAGCGTTTTGAACCTGACAAGGGCTTCAGGCTCGCCACCTATGCCATGTGGTGGATCAAGGCCTCCATACAGGAATATGTGCTGCGTTCGTGGTCGCTTGTAAAAATGGGCACCACTGCCAGCCAGAAGAAGCTGTTCTTCAATCTGCGCAAGATGAAGGGTCAGATCCAGGCCCTTGAAGAAGGTGATTTGAAGCCAGACCAGGTGAAGCTGATTGCCACGCGCCTTGGCGTGGAAGAGCAGGAAGTCGTCAACATGAACCGCAGGTTGGGAGGCGATGCCTCGCTCAATTCCCAGGTTCGCGCCGATGCCGAAGGCGAATGGCAGGATTGGCTGGTCGATGACAGCGACAGCCAAGAGGATATTCTCGTTGAGAACGAAGAGTCCGCCATGCGCAAGGACATGCTGACCAAGGCCCTGGACAAGCTGACCGACCGCGAACGCCGTGTGTTCGAAGCCCGCAAGCTGCAGGACGAGCCGATGACGCTTGAAGACCTCTCAAAGGAGTTCGACGTCTCGCGCGAACGTATCCGTCAGATCGAAGTGCGAGCCTTCGAAAAGGTCCAGAAGGCCGTGAAGAATGCGGCGCAAAAGGCACTGGCACCAAAGGCCGCTGCTGCGGCGGCGCTGACGTATTAGATATCCGTCTCTACATCGCTCAAAATCCCATCATGGCCGTGCTCGACACGGCCATCTTCTTTGAAGATGAGGAGATGCCCGCGTCAAGCGCGGGCAAGATGAGATAAGGAAGGCCGATGATCGAAAGACTGTCTATCTAGAGCAAATCCCGGCGAAGTTGCATGACTTCGCCGACAAGGATTTACTCCAACATATTGATTTGGCGCGATTCCTTTTCGGCAAGGTGATTCCACCTTGCCGGGAAGCGCGCTAATACAGCCCCCCAATGCCCAACACCTTCACACCCTCAGGCAGTGGCGCAAAGAAAATCTGCACGGCCCAGATCTTGTTTCCCAGCTGCACCACGCCGGTTGAAACAAACGTGTAGCCGCCATTGAGCAAGGTTTTGCGGTGCGGCCTGCTCGCCACCCACTGTTGAAACAGGCGCCGCGCCTTAGCTGCATCAGCCTCGCCTCTTTGTGTATCGCGGGCAGCATTTTCCGCCATTTGCGGAGGCCTCATCGAAATTCCCAGAAAAGCCCGCATGCGCGAGTCAAATTCATGGCCCGAACTCGCCCGGTGGCCCACATAACCATTAAGCATCATGTCCACCGCCTGCGCCCGTGCCGCATCGCGCAACAAGGGACTCGCTTGCAAGGCTTTAACCCCTTTGGAGTGCCGGTAGGCGTTGGCTTGGGAAGCAATGACAGCCTCCAGATCTTCGCGCAGGCGCGCCTCCGCCGGCAGGTTCTTGAGCGAGCCACGGGCTATTTCCAGGTAGGTTTTCGCCCCCGTTTCAAAAGCTGTTCCCAGGAGCAAGGCTGGAACCACCACAGCCCGGATCAGCGCATGCTTACACAGGGTTGCAATTGCCCCCCACAGCCGGGATTTTCCCGCATGGCGGGTAAAATAATCCATCCAAACCTCAGGCAATCCCAAAAATTTTACACATTATTTCATTCTTCCTTTCCATTATGAGCTGAACGGAAGTTTAGGCCAATTGCCATACATGATTCACCCTGCCTCTTCAGAGCACGCCCCTGACCTGCATGAAATAAGCTCCCTGAGCAAGCATTTGCGGCAACTTTCAAGCCATGACCAGGATACCGGGCTTCTGAATTATGAAGCCCTGCTCGCTGATATCAACGCGGAAATCGCCAAGTCCAGCCCCCAGCCCCTGGGCGCCACTTTCATTGAAATCAGGATCAAGGGCCTCTCCAGAATAGGTGAGGTCTATGGCCGTAAGGCCATTGGTGCCGTCATCCGCCAATTGGCTGAAAGACTTGAACTCAGCGTCATCAAAAACCAGATCATTGGCCGGATAGACCACAAGAGTTTTGGTGTTTTCCTTTGCGATGTCAGCGATCCCATGCTGGCTCTGCAAACTGCCAAGCAACTGGTTGCCTTGTGCTCAAGACCCATCCCCTGGGGTGATCATATGCTGAATGTCGAGGCCCTCGCCGGCGTTGCCCTGACTACTGAAACCGATCAGGATGCCGCAATCCTGTTGCATCACGCAGGTCTTGCCCTGCGCGCCTCTTCAGAGAGCGGCAGCCCCGGATACTCCTTTTTTGATCCGGCGGAAGCCCCCGCCGCAAAGCGCCGCAATGATCTCATCACCATCGTCACCAAGGCGATTGAACAAAATCAGTTCGAGATGGTCTACCAGCCCTTCTTTTCATTCAAGTCTGGCAAGCTGATGGGTTTCGAGGCCCTGATGCGGCTGAAGCATCCTGAATTCGGCAACATCACGCCCAATGAATTCATCCCCATCGCCGAGGAAATCGGCCTCATATCACGCCTTGGTGCCTGGTGCCTTGAAGACACCTGCCGCACCGCTGCAGAATGGCCGTCGCACCTCGTTGTTGCTGTCAATTTTTCACCGGCCCAATTTTATTCCGGCACCCTTCTGGCGGAAGTCAACCACGCCCTCGAACGCACCCAGTTTCCCGCCTACCGGCTTGACGTTGAAATCACCGAAGGCACCTTCCTGAAGGATCAGGAACTGGTTCTCTCACAGTTGAATGCCCTGCGTGACATGGGCTGTTCCATTGCCCTTGATGATTTTGGCACGGGCTATTCAAGCCTTAGCTACCTCTGGCAGTTTCCTTTTTCAAAATTGAAGATAGACCGTTCCTTCATTCATGCGCTGGACACCGCCGCAAAGGCTCCCAGCATTCTCAAATCCATCATCGACCTCAGCATAAATCTGGGCATCGAGGTCACTGCCGAAGGCATCGAGACGACCGAACAAATGCTGGCCCTGCGCAACTTGAACTGTGATTATCTGCAGGGTTATCTCTGTGGCAGGCCAACAGCCAAATCGAACCTGGCCGCCATCATTCTCAAGAATTTTTCTGAAACTCTGGGTCAAGAGAATGCCCAGCTTTCAAAGATAAGAATTATTCGCTAAACCACTCATCAAAGAGTGTTTCCCCTATGCATAAGCTACCTGCACTACTGGCAATCAGGCATGCGCTGAAAGCCGTTATTCAGTTTCGCAATGCCGGAACCAGAATTGGCCTGCCCTGGGTTCTGGTGCTCGCTGCCGTAACCTTTCTCGACCGTAATTTTTCCGTTGCCCCGGAGACTGCAGACGGCACCACGGGCATGATGTTTCTCCGCCCGACTGAATTTATCATCGCCGCCTTCAGCCTGGTGATTTTTTCTTCCATAGCGGTGAACTGGCACCGGTATATTTTGCTTGATGAGGTTACAGCGTCTGAAAAAATCTTCCGCCTTGATCGTCCGGTGTGGCGCTATGCGGGCCGCACCCTGTTGATAATGCTTGTAACGCTTGTGCCGGTCATCATTTTCTCCACTGTCTTTATCGCCGCCGTGCCAAACCTCGGCGCCCTGCTCGCAGTCCCCTTTTTTGTGGCCGGAATATACATCATGCGCATGTCGGTTGCCTTGCCCGCCGTAGCGCTTGAACGCAAGGATTTTGGCATCGGCTCGGCATTGCAGGCAACCCAGGGCAACAACCTGCAATTCGCTGCACTCTTGGCATTGAACGCGCTGATCCTTCTCGCAACATTTCTGGTGCTTGGTATCATCCTCGCCATTGTTGGAAGCATAAATATGACAGTTGCCAGGATTCTCGCCGTGGTCCTGAGCGTCCCGGTAAATCTTTTTCTATCGCTCTTCAGTGTCAGTCTGCTGAGTTCGCTTTACGGCTTTTTTGTCGAGCAGAGAAAATTCTGATCAGTCTTCAAACGGATCCTTCATCAGGATTGTGTCATCGCGTTCAGGCGATGTTGAAAGAAGCGCCACGGGACACTCGATCAGCTCCTCAAGATAATTCACGTACTTGATTGCCTGCGCCGGCAGCTTCGCCCAGGAGCGCGCGCCTGCTGTTGTATCTTTCCAGCCCTCAAAACTTTCATAAATCGGCTCAACCCGCTTTTGCGCTTCTTCCGCTGCCGGAAGGCGTTCAAGGCGCTTGCCATCAAGCATGTAACCCACACCGACCTTGATTTCGTTCAGGCCATCGAGAACATCAAGCTTGGTGAGCGCTATGCCATGAATGCCGGACGTCTTGATGGCCTGCCGCACCAGCACCGCGTCAAACCAGCCACACCGGCGCTTGCGCCCCGTTACCGTGCCAAATTCACGGCCCCTTTGGCCAATGTATTCTCCAACCTCATTGTCCTGCTCCGTCGGAAATGGACCAGAGCCCACCCGCGTCGTGTAAGCCTTGGCAATGCCTAGCACATACCCAATGCTTGAAGGGCCAAGGCCGGAACCCGCCGCTGCCTGTCCCGCAACTGTGTTGGAAGAGGTGACATAGGGGTAAGTGCCGTGGTCAATATCAAGAAGCACACCCTGCGCGCCCTCAAACAGGATGCGCTTGCCTTCACGCTTCACTTCATCAAGCAGTGACCACACCGCATCAGAATAGGGAAGAATCTTTGGGGCGATTTCGCCGAGTTGCTTGAAGAGTTCAGCCGCGGCAATTTCTGCCTGACCAAGCCCGCGCCGCAGCGCGTTGTGGTGGGTAAGCAAGCGTTCAATTTTGGGTCCAAGGGTTGAAAGATCAGCAAGATCATTCACCCGGATGGCGCGCCTGCCAACTTTGTCCTCATAGGCCGGGCCAATGCCGCGCCCCGTGGTTCCAATCTTGCCAGCACCGGCAGCTTCCTCACGGATCCGGTCAAGCTCGCCGTGAAGCGGCAGGATGAGTGTGGCATTTCCGGCAATGCGCAGGTTCGCGCGCGATACGGATACGCCCTGGCCAGTGAGCTTTTCGATTTCAGCAATCAGCGCCCAGGGGTCGATCACCACCCCATTGCCGATGATGGAAAGCTTGCCGGGCCGCACGATGCCGGAGGGCAGCAATGACAGCTTGTAGGTGACGCCATCGATGACGAGCGTATGGCCCGCATTGTGGCCGCCCTGGAAACGCACCACCACATCGGCACGCTCGGACAGCCAGTCCACCAGCTTTCCCTTGCCTTCATCGCCCCATTGGGCCCCGACCACCGCCACATTGGCCATAAAATGCTCCTGTTAGACATGCGAACGGCCCCGGGAGAATCTCTCTCCGGAGCCGTTGCGAGGTCATACACGAAACTCAGGCAGGAGCAAATGCTACTCCAAATTCATCCCCACTTGCATGTTCTGGGGCCATGTCACCTTGTAACCAAATTTGACGGTATTTTCCGCGTTTGATTCAAGGTCAAACCGCCAAGCCATGACACCCCGCCGTTTGTCCAAATCCTTCTCCGTAGGTGGCGTCATTTGGACCAAGGGCTCAATAGTCACGTTTTCATTGGCCGAGAACGGCATCTGGTCAATGACGGTCACCGGAATGGCAACGTCATGCAGGTTCTTGACCACAATATCCCAGGCCCGCTCCTCCACATTTGAGGTGGAGATAAGCCCCTCTTCACCCTTCTTGCGCTTCACCTCGGCACGCTTGACCTTGATCAGGTCATCGGCACCGAAACCAAGCTTGGCTTCCTCATCGGGACTCAACAGTGGCAACGCCCCCTGCCCCATGAACACGCCGTCGCGGTAGAGATTAACTGTGCCCGGCAACATGGGCGCCTCACCCTTGATGGTGAAAGCAGCAGTAAGATAGGCGGAAGCATCAAGTTTCGGCACCACAAGCGCATTCAAGGTGGCATCATAACCATCCGTCGCAATGCGGACTTTCTTGGACGTGCCGGAATTGTCAACGCTCACCCGGCCCTGAATGCCATAAAGTGCCTGGAAGCCCGCCAACTCAACAATGGCCTGTTTTTGCACCACGGACTTGAACTCATTAGGCGAGACCGCATCCTGTGCAACCGTAGGTGCAGATTCCGGTGCTGCAAGGCCAAGCTCATTGCCGGCAAGGTCATCTCTTTCCTTTTTCATCCTGCGGGCCAGCGGTTCGTAAATCTGGATTTCCTGCTCATACAAATCAGGTGCAGCCGTCGCACCGAGGGGACGCGCCGTTGAAAGCGTGAGCGCCACATTCTCCCAGCTTTCCCCGGTTGATTGCATCACTTCGCCGCGGCGAACCAGTTCGAGTTTGGACTTCTGGTTTTTCTCCGGCGTTGTAAGCCGCGCGTCATAGAACGGCGCCCAGCCCGCATTGCCCACGCGATATTTCACCTTGAACGTGCCGTTGGTTTCGGTAGGTGCGGTCAAATGCACCGCCACCTGCATCTTGGCGACTTGCGCTGGGGCTACGCTTGCCAGTTTGTTATTGAGCTCATTCACCTGCTTATCAATATCGCGCTGGCGCAGTTGGGCCTCGTGAATGGTTTTCGAGATCAAATCCAGCTTCACACTGACAAGTTCAAGCAGAGAACCGAGTTGTGCGGCATCAATCGTCTTGGATTTGTCCTCTGAAAATGGAACAAGCTGCTTGTCCGCCAAAGAAAGCAACAGCCTTTTCTGGTAGTCCGCATCCGAAAGCGTCTGGTCCAGGGCCTGGCGTTCATCGCCCAGCGTTTCAATTTCCTTCTCCAAACGCTTGCGTTCAGCGTCTTGGGCTTCGGTTGAAAGATAGATGAGTTTGGAATCGACCGAACCAATTTCAACGCCTTCTCCGCCCACCCCTTCCACGCGAATGGACTGGGCATCGAGTTCACCCGGCAGATCCTCAAGAATAAGTGTCGTATCTCCGGCTGTGAGACGGGCCTCGGTCACGCGTGTGATTTCCGCCCCCGAGGGGTAAACCGTGACCGCATCCACGTGGGAAAGGGATTTGAGATCAGCGGCAAAGGCTGGTGTGAGGCAGGTGGTAACGAGAATGAAGGTGGCTAAACGCAGGCGCATGGGAATATCCTCCGGTTAAGATGGAGGGAGGAAACGCCCGCTCCAAGGCAAATTCACGACAGGATTGCGTCAAAAAGCCAGCGGCTTGGCCTGGCGCACCTGCGTTAACTTTTGCACCGCTTCCAGAACCGAAGCCGGGATAGGTTCATCGAGCTGCACCAGGCAAATGGCATCGCTGCCCGCCGCCAGCCGCCCCAGATGGAACGAGGCAATGTTAACGTTTGCATTGCCAAGCAGCATGCCTAAGGCTCCAATAAAACCCGGCTTGTCCATATTGGTGACGTAGAGCATGTGCGGCCCAAAATCCGCCTCAAGCTCAATGCCCTTGATCTGGATAATGCGCGGCTTGCCGTCTGAGAACACCGTTCCGGCCACCGAACGTTCCAGATTTTCGGTGCGCACAGTAAGCCGGATATAGGTTTCATAGGCCCCCCGCTGGCTCTGGCGCACCTCATCCACCTTCATGCCACGCTCATGCGCTACGACAGGTGCGGACACCATGTTCACCGTGCCGAGCATGGGCTGCAAAACGCCCGCTAGAGCCGCAGAGGTTAGTGCGCGTGTGTTCATCTCACCCACATCACCCGCATATTCAATGACAACACCTGTGATGGGACCATCGGTTAACTGGCCAGCAAAGCTACCAAGTTTTTCCGCCAGCACAACAAAAGGCCGCAAGCGCGGTGCTTCATCGGCAGAAATGGAAGGCATGTTGAGCGCATTGGCGACGGCCCCTGAAATCAGGTAATCCGCCATTTGCTCAGCCACCTGCAAGGCGACGTTCTCCTGCGCTTCACCCGTCGAGGCGCCGAGATGCGGTGTTACAACAACATTTTCGTGGCCGAACAGCTTATGTGCAGTTGCAGGTTCGGTTTCAAAAACATCCAGCGCAGCGCCCGCCACCTTACCGGAAACAATGGCGTCGTACAGCGCATCCTCCACCACAAGGCCGCCGCGCGCGCAATTGATAATGCGCACGCCCTTCTTGCATTTCGCCAGAGCCGCTGCATCAATGATGTGGCGGGTCTTCTCCGTGAGCGGTGTATGCAGCGTTATGAAATCCGAACGTTTGAATATTTCTTCAAGCTCCACCTTCTCAACCCCGATTTCAATGGCCCGATCCGGCGACAGGTAAGGATCAAAGGCAATCACCTTCATCTTCAGGCCCAAGGCGCGGTCAGCCACGATGGAACCAATATTGCCGCAGCCGACAATGCCAAGCGTCTTGTTGAACAGCTCAACCCCCATGAAACGGTTCTTTTCCCATTTGCCCGCATGGGTCGAAGCATTGGCTTCGGGAATTTGCCGGGCCAGCGCCATCATCATGGACAGCGCATGCTCCGCCGTGGTCACCGCGTTTCCAAAGGGCGTGTTCATCACCACAATGCCGCGCGAAGAAGCAGCGGGAATATCCACATTGTCGACACCTATACCGGCACGCCCAATGACTTTCAATTTCTTGGCCGCCTCCAAAATCTTCGATGTGACTTTTGTAGCGGAACGAATGGCAAGCCCGTCATAAAGCGGAATGGCCGCCAGCAGCGCCTCCTTGTCTTTGCCCAGATCCGGCTTGTAATCGACCTCTATGCCACGGTCCCTGAAAATTTGAACCGCGGTTTCGGATAGCTTGTCGGAAACGAGAACCCGTGGAGCCATGTGACTTCTCCTGAAAAAAATGAATTATGCCGTTGCCGTTGTGTAGGCCCAGTCGAGCCAGGGCAGCAGCGCCTTGAGATCGGATGTTTCAACCGTTGCCCCGCACCAGATGCGAAGGCCTGGCGGCGCATCGCGGTAGCCGCCGACGTCATAGGCAACCCCTTCCGCCTCCAGGAGTTTCGCCATTTTCTTCGGCACCACTTCATCACCAACCAATGAAAAACAAACCGACGTATTAGATTGTGTTTCAGGCCGCTTGGAAAGATTCTTTGCAAAAGGAGAAGCTGAAATCCAGCCATCCAGCACCGCCGCATTGGCATCGGCCCGCGCCCGCAGGACCTTCAAGCCACCAAGGCCCTTCGCCCATTTCAGCGCCACAAGATAATCTTCAACGCAGAGCATGGAAGGCGTGTTGATGGTTTCACCTTCAAAAATGCCAGCGCTCAATTTTCCACCCGAAGTCATGCGGAAAATTTTTGGCATCGGCCACGGGGGCGTATAGGTTTCAAGCCGCTCCACGGCGCTGGGGCTTAAAATGATCACACCATGGGCGCCCTCCCCGCCTAAAACCTTCTGCCAGGAAAACGTCACCACATCGAGTTTGGAAAAATCCATGTCCTGCGCGAAGGCCGCAGAGGTCGCATCGCAAATCGTCAACCCCTGCCGGTCCGCCGGAATCCACTTTGCATCAGGAACACGGACACCAGACGTCGTGCCATTCCAAGTAAACACCACATCATTGGAAAAATTGACCTTTTCCAGATCAGGCAATTCGCCATAGGGCGCCAGATGCTTGGTTACGTCCTTCAGCTTCAACTGATTGAGCACATCGCTCACCCAGCCTTCGCCAAAGCTTTCCCATGCCAGAATATCAACGCCACGCGCCCCCAGCAGTGACCATAGCGCCATTTCAACTGCGCCCGTGTCCGATGCTGGCACAATGCCAATGCGGTAGTCCGCAGGCACCTCAAGCACCTCGCGGGTGAGCGTAATGGCTTCCTTGAGACGCGCCTTGCCCTCGCTCGAGCGATGTGAGCGTCCAACAAAGGCTGTTTTGAGGAGGTCAGGTGTCCAGCCCGGAATTTTGGCACAGGGGCCGGACGAAAATTGCGGGTGTTTCGGCCGCAATGCCGGTTTCGGTATCGTCATGTTGTTCTCCATCCTTGCAGATGGACTGACCCTCGTTGGGGAGGGTTAGCCCGGCACGCTTATGAGGCAGCCTTGCCGGGAGGTCAACTGCGACTCTTTTACAAAAGGAAACGACGGCAGATCGCTCTGCCGCCGTTTGCTGTAGATGATCACGCGCGATTGCGGATCAGAAGGAGAAGCGCACACCTGCAGAAATCTGGTGTTCCTGAGGATCGGAACCCGAAATCATTGTATCGCGGAAGCGATAGCCGACATCGAGATCGACTTTGTCGGTGAGACCCATGGAAACACCGGCGGTAAGGCCATAGGCAATGCCACTGTCGTTACCCGATGACGTATCATCAACCCAGCCATAGCCGACGCCCGCGCCAACATAAGGTGTAAAGGCAGAATCATTGGCCCAGTCAAAATAGAGATTACCCAAAACCGTTGTGGTGCTCATGTCGGCGCCGGGGGCAACATTGTAATCGCCTGCCCAATCCGCCGTCACGTCGGCGCGCATATTGTCATTGAACCGGTAGCCCACGCCGCCGCCCAGCATAAATGCGCTATCATCGCTGCCGCCGCTCCATTCCAGGAAGGACCATCCGAGATCGCCACGGAGATAAAGCCCCATGGCCTCGCTTTCTACGGCAGTCACTTCCGGTTGCAAATCCGCAGCCTGTGCGGAAACTGCAACGGTCGAAAACAGCAGCGAAGCCAGAAGAGAAATCTTGAAAACCTTCATTATTGCAACCCTCCAAAATCAGTTCGTCCGATGGCGCGAAACTAGTGGGCGCTCATGGCTCAACACGGGCACCAATGGGGCGATATCGTGACAGTTCCTGACTGTTGCCTTGAAGACACAGTTATTTGTTACAATTTGAGACAATCCGTAGACGGACTACCAATCATGAACTATTTGTAATGTTTGCCCCGATCAGGCGGCAGCCTTGGAAATAACGCCGCAGAGCTCATCGACAACAGCATTCACCAGGCGCGCGTCATCGCCTTCCGCCATGACACGGATAAGCGGCTCCGTGCCGGAGGGGCGAATGACCAATCGTCCCGTAATGCCAAGCCGCGAGGTGGCATCTGCAATCGCAGTCTTCACCTCAGCATCATCCAGAGGCTTGCCGCTCTTGAATTTGACGTTCTTCAAAACCTGCGGCACCGGCTCAAACATTTTGCACACTTCACTCACCGGACTGCCTGCGCGCTTGACCTCCGCGAGGACCTGGAGTGCGGCCAGCAAACCATCACCCGTCGTCGAGAAATCCGACAGGATGATATGTCCCGATTGTTCACCACCCACATTGAAACCATGGGCCCGCATATGTTCGACGACGTAACGGTCACCAACCCTCGTGCGCGCCAGCGAAAGGCCCCGTGAACTCAGGAATCGCTCAAGCCCCAGGTTTGACATGACCGTGGCAACAAGGCCGCCGCCCTGAAGCTGGCCCCGCTCATGCAATGATGTGGTGATCAGCGCCATCAGTTGGTCGCCATCTATGACCTGGCCCTGCTCGTCCGCAATCATCACCCGGTCCGCATCGCCATCAAGGGCAATGCCAATATCGGCGCGCGTCTCGCGCACTTTTTCACACATGACATGGGGCGCCGTCGAACCACACTTCTCATTGATGTTCATGCCATTGGGAGCATCGCCAATGCGGATGATTTCCGCACCCAGTTCCCATAAGGCCGTGGGCGCCGTCCTGTAGCTGGCACCGTTTGCCGTATCGATCACAATGCGCAGGCCATCCAAATTTGAGTCACGGGGATAGGTGCGTTTGGCAAATTCAATGTAGCGCGCGCCCGCATCCTCAATGCGGGTAGCCCGCCCAATCTCATCGGAATTGGCCACCGGAATCGCATCCGGGCTTTCCACCATGCGCTCAATCTTGAGTTCTTGTTCGTCCGAGAGCTTATAGCCATCGGGACCAAAAATCTTGATGCCATTGTCAAAGTAGGGATTATGCGAGGCCGAAATCATGACGCCCAGATCGGCCCGCATGGAGCGCGTGAGCATCGCGACGGCTGGCGTCGGCACAGGACCAAGCAGGAACACATCCATGCCCGCAGCGAGAAGTCCCGCCGTCAAGGCCTGCTCAATCATGTAGCCGGAAAGGCGCGTATCCTTACCGATCACCACCCGGTGGCGATGGTGTCCCCGGCGGTAGAGATTGCCGGCGGCCATGCCGATTTTCAAAACCAAGTCGGCTGTCATGGAGCCGCTATTGGCCTTGCCACGCACCCCGTCGGTTCCAAAATATTTCCTGCTCATGAACGGTTCCCTTCAGCGGGCTATGTTTAGGTAATGAAACTTAAAATTCAGTGGACCTCGGATCCATCGCGGCCCCGGCCACCGCCAGGGCTTCAACGGTTGCCTTCACATCATGCACGCGAAGAATATGTACTCCATTCAGGGCCGCCTGTACCGCCCCGCCAACCGAACCATGAACCCGGTTCCCGGCATTTTTTTCACCCGTGAGTGCGCCTATAAAGCCCTTCCGTGATAGCCCCACAAGGACAACCACGCCGAGGCCGTGAAACAGGCTTAACTGGTTAAGCAGTTCAAGATTGTGGCGAAATGTCTTGCCAAAGCCAATGCCGGGATCGATGGCAATGCGAGCGCGCGGGATTCCGGCTTGAATGCAGGCCATGACCCTTTGCTCAAGCTGGTCGTAAACATCGAGCGCCACATCTTCATAGTGGGGGTTGAGCTGCATGGTGCGAGGGTCGCCTTGCGCATGCATCAGCACGACAGGAACTTTGAGTTCGGCAACAGTGCGAAGGCTGTCCGAATCGTGCTGCAAAGCCGAGACATCATTGATGATGGCAGCTCCGGCTTTGACCGATTCACGCATCACGGCTGCTTTTCGCGTATCAACGGAAACCACATGGCCCGCATCGCTCAGACGCTTCACCGCCGGAATGACCCGCGACAACTCCTCATCCACGGATACCGCGTCCGAACCGGGCCGCGTTGATTCACCGCCGACATCGAGAATGTGGGCCCCCTGCCCGCCCAGTGCCAGCCCATGGAGAGCTCCTGTTTCAGCAGTGCCGTGTTGCCCGCCATCAGAAAAACTGTCAGGAGTCACATTCACAATGCCCAGGATTTTGGGGGCATCCAGCGCTACACCCGCAAAGTCACCGCGGGGCGCCTCAATGGCCTGCAAAGCATCCGTATACGGAATGATTTCCCGGTTTACTGACTTGCCGTCGCGGGTGATGCGCTCGACCAATGTAAAACCAATCGTCGAACTTCCCCCCAGGCGCCCGGCCCGATGCTGTGCAATAAGTTGCTCAGCATCGGAACCATAGCAAAGACCTAGGGGACGATAGTAAGTCCTGGTCATTTAAGACTGCGGCTGCGGTTCCATATCTTCTGCACCGCCGGTTCCGCGTTTAGCACCAGCACGTGGAACAGATGACGAAGGCTTTCTGCTGGCCTTCTTCTTAGCTTCATCATCATCGCGGTTAATCGTGCCGCCAGCCAAAATCTTTTTTACCTCTTCACCGGAAAGCGTTTCCAGTTCCAGCAGAGCCTTGGCGACTGCATGGAGATCGGCGCGGCGCTTGGTGAGAATCTTCTTGGCTGTGGCTTCACCGGTCTGAATCAAATCACGAACTTCCTCATCAATGAGCTTCGCAGTCTGATCCGAAAGGTTCTTGGTCTGCGTCACCGAATGGCCGAGGAACACTTCCTGTTCATTGCCATTGTAACGCACCCGGCCAAGCTTGTCCGACATGCCCCACTCGGTCACCATGGCACGCGCCAGTTGCGTGGCCATCTGAATGTCGCCGGTAGCACCATTGGTCACGTTCTTTTCACCGCCAAGGATAAGTTCGGCTTCACGGCCACCAAAGAGAACGGCCATGCGCGCTTCACACCATTCGCGGGTGCGGCTGTGCCGGTCGCCTTCCGGCAGGTTCATCGTCA
>CAZAMS010000131.1:0-2659 GCA_964486305.1 uncultured Aestuariivirga sp. | reverse complement strand
TCACCAAATGGGATTTCGGCGAGGTGCATGGGGGGGGGGCGGCGAAGCAGGAAAAGTTTGCGGAGGTTTTCCTGAGCGAGATTACAGGCTTTGCGCGCGAGACTGCCGCTGCCAGTCAATGAGCAGATGGATGACCAGTGCGGCGAACACCACGGCACCTCCGATCAGGGTTCGCCCTGACGGGACTTCATTGTGGACCAACCAGACCCAGATGGGGCCGAGCACGGGTTCGAGGGTTCCGACAAGGGCTGCGAGCGCGGCAGGGATAAGCCTCGCGCCGGTTGTGAACATGGCAAGGCCCAGGCCAAGATTGACAGCGCCAAAGGCTATGACCCAGCCGAGGTCATGGGCGCTTACGAGATAGTGGCCCGCGAGCAGGCCGGATGCACTGGCTGCAATTATTGTTCCAAGACAAACCGCTGGCGCCATCCGGACATGGGCATGGCGCCTGGTGATGACGGTTGCGATTGCGAACATCACGGAAATCAGCAGGGCCAAACCATCACCCAAGGCTGAGACCTTTCCGGTGAAGGATTCCGAGACCATGATGGCAACACCTGCAATCACCGCGGCGATGGCGGCCCAGGTTGCGCCTGAAATTTTTTCCCGAAACAGGGTCCATGTGAGAAGGGCCGCGATCAGGGGCACGCCCGCCTGCATGAGCAGGATGTTTGCCACGGTGGTATAGGCCAGCGCCACGACAAAGGAGGTTGAGGCCAATGCAAAGCACAGGGCAACGCCCAGCCCTGAGAGCCCCATGCACTTGAAAAGAGCCACGGTGCCGCGCGGGCCATCGCGCCACAGCATGAAGCCCAGGAGAAAAAGTGCGGCGAAGATGGAACGCCAGAAAACCACGGTCCAGCTGTCATCCACGGTAAGGAAGCGGGCAATCGCGCCGCCGAAGCTCCAGACAAGGGCAGAGCCTGCGACGAGGAGAATGCCGCGACGCCTGCTGCTTGCGTGATCAGTGGAGTGAATGCCGTCGCTCGCTGTGCTCATGCTACCAGATTGGTAGGCAAAGGCTTTTCTGTCGTGACCTGAAACGACAGAGGGTAACGGATTTGCGAAGTGCGCTAGCGTGATCGTCGGCTTAGTGTTGGCGCGTGATCACGCTAGAGCAAATCCCGGCGAAGTTGCATGACTTCGCCGACAAGGATTTGCTCCAGCATATTGATTTGGCGCGATTCCTTTTCGGCAAGGTGAATCCACCTTGAAGGGCAAGCGCGCTGGTGGGTTTTTTCGGCATCACCAAAATAAAATTTATAACTTCGCACGATAGTTTACTTGACATTGAACCGCAGCGGTCCAAGATAAAAGGGATCGCCGAACTCCACGGAGAAGGTGATGCAATGAAACAGCAAGTGGAGGGAGCATGACGCCACCTGGCTACCACCTCAGATCGCGGCAGGTCTCGCGATCACATTCCGGCTAGCGCGCTGCAGCAGACTATCGACGCTTGACCGGTTTGCAGTCCACATATCCATACTCATGCGAGGTAAGATATTCTCCCAGCCTCGCCAGTAATCCGGCGTAAATCGGATAATTTCAAGTCACATACTCGAAGGATCGAGGGCCCCGCTGGCGCAACATCGTCGAAGCGGGGCTGATTTTTTAATGGTCAATTCTATGTTCAAAGGTGGTTCGTGGCTATTGCAGCGCGATGGATGTCGTGGCGCGTTTTGAAGTCAGTCAGCTTCCTCTACCAGCGGGCCATCAACGGCCGCGGGTCCGCTTACATCGAGCTTTGGGGAAGAAGATAGTTCCCCTTTCTCATCATGCCCGCACTTGATGCGGGCATCTTCTTCTGCGGCAAAAGAAGATGGCCGTGTCAAGCACGGCCATGATGAGAAGTGAGGGGGAGAGCTTAAGGTTTTCTTAGCGCGCTTCCCGGCAAGGTGGAATCACCTTGCCGGGAAGGAATCGCGCCAAATCAATATGCTGGAGCAAATCCTTGTCGGCGAAGTCATGCAACTTCGCCGGGATTTGCTCTAGTTTCCCACCAACTTCTTCCGCAAGTCTGACACGGCGTTGGCGTGGGCGTCGAAGCCTTCGTAGCGGGCGATGAGACCTGCCTGTTTTGCTAATTCGGGATAGGCTTGAGATGTGACTTCCACAACGGAGGTTCGCTTCATGAAGTCGTGAACGCTCAGGGCGGAAAAGGTTTTGGCCCAGCCGCCCGTGGGCAGGACATGGCTTGGTCCAAGAACAAAATTTCCCAAGGTGGAAGGCGTGTGTTCGCCGAGCAGGATTTCACCTGCGTTCTGGACCATCGGCAGGTATTTGCGCGGCTCCTTCGACAGGATTTGCAAATGCTCCGGCGCGTAGTCGTTGATGAAGGCCATGGCCTCGCTCACGTCCTTCGCCAGGAGAATGCCGCCGCGGCTTGAGGCCAGAACAGCCCTGGTGAAATTCACGCGTTGGGCCGTCATCTTGTGCCAATAGTGAGGGATGGCTGCGAGCGCCGCGTCAGCTATTTCTTTGCTGGTGGTGACGATGAAGGCGGAACTGTCGCCGCCGTGTTCGGCTTCGATGAGGAGGTCCAGGGCTGCAAGGCGGCCATCGGTTGTTTCATCGGCAAAGATGATGGCTTCGCTGGGGCCGGCGGGCGTGCCGGTATCGATGAGGTCCGCGAGCAGGCGCTTGGCGGCCACGACCCAGG
>CAZAMS010000130.1:0-2265 GCA_964486305.1 uncultured Aestuariivirga sp. | reverse complement strand
CGCGGAAAAGCTTCGCGTCCCTGCGCCAACACCGCCGAACCACGCGGAATCCCCCGCGCATTCATATCTTCGCGCATGATCCCCGGGTGGCAGCCCTGTGGTCGGCGCGCCCTCCCGCGGCCGATCCCGCTCCGCCGCCCGCTGGCCTTGTTGGTGCCGAACGCCTCACCCGGAGGCTCCAGGCCCTCAAGCTCGCGCTCGAGGATCTGCCGCGCCAGGCCAGGCGTCTCGCCCGCTGGCGGGTGAGGCGGGAGAACGCAAAAAGTCCAAAGTTCAGGTCGCCGCTCCGGCCGGGCTATCCTCCCGGCTACCGCAGGAAGCCGGTTCACGAAGTCGATGAAGTGCTCATCGAATGCCATGGGCTCGCCTGTGACGCGATGAGGCCTGACACGTCATGAAGCGCGGTGCACGCAACCCTTCGCTTCTCTTTCTACCCACCGGAAACGGCATTCCCGTTTTCACCCCGGGCGAAACTATGCCCAACGCTCATTGACAAGTGAATCTGGACTACCCCTTCGCCGTTTTCCGGTTGCGTAACACGTGTTCGTGGCCGGCATCATAGAGGGCGCTGTCGCGGAATTCCTGGGCATCAAGCACATGGCCCACGAGAATGAGCGCGGTGCGGGTAAGCTTTGCGGCTTTCACCAGCTTGGCGATGGTGGACAGGGTGCCCTTGATGATTTTCTGGTCGGGCCAGGTCACGCGATAAACGACGATGACAGGACAATCGGCACCATAATGGGGCGTCAGGGCGCGTTCGACATAGCCGAGGTTGCGGATCGACAGATGGATGGCAAGCGTTGCCTTGCTCCGCCCCAGCGCTTCCAGTTCTTCGCCAGGCGGCATGGCGCTGGCCTGCATGGTGGTGCGGGTGAGGATTACGGTTTGGGCGATCTCCGGCAGGGTGAATTCGGTTTTCAGAACGGCGGCGGCGGCGGCGAAGGCGGGTACGCCGGGGGTGACATCATAATCAATGCCGAGCTTATCGAGCCGGCGCATCTGTTCGGCTATGGCTCCATAAATCGAAGGATCGCCGGAATGGACGCGGGCTACGTTATGTCCCTTGGCGTGAGCAGCCTCAATCTCTGCGATGATCTCATCAAGATGCAGGGGTGCCGTATCAACGACACGCGCGCCAACGGGGGCTGCCTTTACGATTTCTTCCGGCACCAGCGAACCCGCATAAAGAAATACGGGGCAGGATTGAATGAGCTTGAGTCCGCGCAAGGTGATGAGGTCGGCAGCGCCGGGGCCAGCACCGATGAAATGAACGGTCATAGGGTCTCTCGTTTCTTGGCATAGCCGCGGGGCGTATAGGCGTAGGTCTTGCCATCGCCGCGGGCAAAGGATTTGGATTGGGACGAGCCCACCATCACGAGGGTGAGCATGTCGACTTCATCTGGATTGAAATCTTTGAATTTCACGATGCGCACGGTTTCTTCCGGTCGGCCCAGATTGCTGGCGATGATCACCGGAGTATCGGGCGGGCGGTAGGGTTTCAGAATTGCAAAGGCGCGCTCCAATTGGTCACGGCGTTTCAGGGAGCGTGGGTTGTAAAATGAAATGACGAAATCGCCTTCCGCCGCCGCCTTCACGCGCTTTTCAATGGATTCCCAAGGTGTCAACAAATCGGAAAGCGAAATGCAGCAGAAGTCATGGCCGATCATGGCGCCTGCCTTTGCGGCGGCGGCCTGGAAGGCAGAAATGCCGGGAACGACTTCGACTTTTATGCGGTTGGGTTCGAGGTCGATGATTTCATAGACCAGTGCCGCCATGGCATAGATGCCCGCATCACCAGAGCAGACGAGGGCCACTCGTTTGCCCTGCTCTGCAAGTTCGATTGCCTTGCGCACGCGATCTTCTTCGCCGCCCAAGGGGAAGCGGTGCTCGGTCTGGTCCTCTTTTATGTCAGTGATCAGATCGAGATAAAGGCCGTAACCAACCCAGTCGGTTGATGTTCGCAGCGCTTGGGTAGCGGCAGGGCTGCGGGTAAGTTCGCTGCCGGGGCCGATGCCTACAACACTCAGAACCCCACGCGCTCTTCCCCGTAATTCAAGTATGGGCGCAAGGCTGCGCGCAATGGCGCAGGTTGCGCGCTTGCTTTTTGTTTTTGCGACGATCAGTTCAGCGTCAGGTCCTGCCGCGGCAAGTGCTGCCGCTTCGGCCACGCCGGGGGTGCCAACCTCAGACATTACATAGTCTGATGGAGTTTTCAATTTGGGGGCGGATGTGTTCAACTCTGCAGCAGTGAAGTAGTTTACATTG
>CAZAMS010000129.1:0-8096 GCA_964486305.1 uncultured Aestuariivirga sp. | reverse complement strand
CTCAGAACTTGGTCCTAAAGCCAAATGTCTGGTTGATCTTGGTCACCACGCCCCCAACACCAACATTGAACAAATCGTGGCCCGCCTTATTCGCGCCCAGAAATTGGCGGGCTTCCATTTCAATGATTCAAAATATGGCGACGACGATCTGGACTCCGGGTCCGCCGATCCCTTCCGCCTGTTCCTGATTTTCAATGAGCTCGTCGATGCCGAGTTGCGGAATGCCAAAGGCTTCGCGCCCGCCTACATGATCGACCAGTCCCACAATGTGACTGACCCCATCGAAAGCCTCATGGGCTCGGCCATCGAGATTGTCAGGGCCTATGTGCAGGCCTCCCTCGTGGATCGAAAAGCTTTGCAAGCCGCACAGGATGAATGTGACGTTATGGCGGGCCACCGCCTGATCAAACAGGCTTTCAATACGGATGTGAGCCCCATTCTCGCCGAAGCCCGTCGCCGCAGGGGCGGTGCCATAGACCCCTTGAGCCTGTACCGCACCTCCGGCTATCGTGCGGCGAAAGCTAAGGAAAGACCCGTCAGTGGAGTAGCCTCCGCCGGCATCATCTAATATCGGAGGTTCATTTGCATATCTTGGTCATCGGCGCCGGCGGCATGCTCGGCGCAAAGCTCATAGCGCGCCTCTGCGCTCAGCCTTTTTTGGGCGTAGGATCAATTTCACATATCACGCGATATGATGCTGTCCTCCCGCCTCCACCGCCGCCCTCAACTTTCCCCATTGATACTTTCGTGGGCGACCTCTCCACCGCAGGCGAAGCTGAAAAACTCATTGCAGCAAAGCCGAGGTTTATCTTCCACCTCGCAGCCATTGTATCCGGTGAAGCGGAAAAAAACTTTGAAAAGGGCTACCGCATCAATCTTGATGCCACGCGCATTCTCTTTGAAACCATCCGCAAAGCAGGAAACGGCTACAAACCAACTGTCATTTTCACTTCATCCATCGCAGTTTTCGGTGCCCCCTTCCCTGATGCCATTGGAGATGAGTTTTTTACCACCCCCCTCACCAGCTACGGCACCCAGAAGGCTATCGACGAACTCCTGCTGAATGACTATTCCCGTCGTGGCTTCTTCGATGGCGTTGCCCTTCGCATGCCGACGGTCTGTGTGCGCCCCGGCAAGCCAAACCTTGCCGCATCCGGCTTCTTTTCCAACATCATCCGTGAACCTCTCGCGGGCAAGGAAGCCGTTCTTCCCGTAAGCGACACGGTGCGCCATTGGCACGTGTCCCCACGCACAGCAGTGGGCTATCTCATCCAAGCTGCCGAACTGCGCACAGGAGAACTGGACAATCGTCGCACATTAACGCTGCCCGGTCTTTCCTGCACGGTAGCCGAGCAAATCGAAGCCCTGCGCAATATCGCCGGAGAAGACGCCGTAAAACTCATTCGCCGTGAACCCGATGAGACGATTGCCCAGATTGTCTCCGGCTGGCCCCGCAATTTTGATCCCCGGCGGGCCCTTGCCCTGGGTTTTAAAGCTGAAAAAAGTTTTGAAGACATCATCCGCGTGCACTTGGAGGATGAGCTTGCGCCATGCAAATAGCGCAACCTTGCTAGCATCCCAAGCACAGTGTGATAGTGTCTTGTAGCGCTCTATAGAGGGGCATGTCTCCCGCGGATTCCCACGAAAATCGCAAATACGGCATCCTCTGGATGCTGGCCACGATGCTGTGCTTCATCACCCTGGACGCCATCATGAAGCATCTGCTTGAAAGCTACCCGCTGGTGCAGGTCACCTGGGGGCGGTTTTTCTTTGCGACCATCATTGCTGCCCTTGTCTGCGGCCGGAACCTTGGCACCCTTGCCAAAAGTGCGGTTCCTGGAAAACAGGCGCTGCGCTCCCTGCTGCTCATGTCCACCACCGGCGTCTTCAACGCCGGCATCCGCACGACGCCGCTCGCGACGGCGACGACGATAATGTTTCTCAGCCCCATCCTTGTCACCCTCCTGTCCATTCCCCTGCTCGGCGAAAAAGTGGGTATCCGCCGCTGGGCTGGCATCGTTGTAGGCTTCATCGGAGCCATCATCGTCGTCCAGCCTTGGCAAAGCGGTTTCAGCGGCATTGGCCTTGGCGTCCTGTTCCTGCTGCTTGCATCCTTGCTCAATGCCAATTACCAGATCGTCACCCGCGTGGTTCGCGACGATGATCCGCTAACGTCCCTGCTCTTCACCGCAACTGCAGGAGCGGTCGTTACCAGCCTTATGGTGCCATGGTTCTGGACATGGCCCAGCGCATTTGACTGGATGCTTTTGATCGCCAGCGGACTAACAGGGGCCCTTGGCCACCTCTGCCTGATCCGCGCCCTTCGGCTCGCACCTGCCTCTGTTGTTGCGCCCTTTAGCTATTCATCACTGATTTGGGCAGCCCTCTTTGGCTTCATGATCTGGGGCGATTGGCCGGATTTCTGGACCTGGACCGGGGCGGCCCTCATCATTGGCTCAGGCCTTTACATTTTCCACCGCGAGCGCCGCCCTATCTCCATCGCGGTCGAAGCCTGATCATGCGCGCCAACCGCAATCTCCTAGGCATTCTCTCCCTCACTTTCGGCGTCATGCTGTTTTCAACCCAGGATGCAATTATCAAAGCCATCAGTCATGACCATGCGGTCACACTTGCCGTGGCTGTGCGTTGTGTCGTTGCCCTGCCGCTTCTTTTTCTCCTCGTGCATTTCGAGTGCGGCATAGCAAAGCTCCGCTCGCCCCTCTTCTGGGCACTGGTCATGCGTGGCTGCATTCTCTTGGTTGCCTACACGACCTATTACATGGGGCTGCCGGCTCTTCCCCTGGCCGAGGCCATCGCCCTTTTCTTCGCAGCCCCCATTATTGTGACCATCCTTTCCATACCCATGCTGGGTGAAAAGGTTTCAGGCTTCTCCTGGGCTGCAATTGCCCTGGGCTTCATTGGCGTGCTGATCATCTTGCAGCCGGGAACGGCCCTGTTTAATCCCGCTGCCCTCTTCAGCCTCGTAAGTGCTGCAACTTACGCTTTGGCCATGATTATCGCCCGCAAGCTCGGTGTCACGGAGCCCGCAACCGTCATGGCTTTCTATCAGAATACAGTTTACCTCATAGGCGCACTGATCATAGCGGCAGCCTTTGCCGTGATGGGAATAGACCAACTCGGTCATCCAAGTTTGGATTTCCTTGTCAGGCCCTGGGCGTGGCCAAACAATTATGATCTGTTTCTCATGGGCGTCTGCGGTGCCATTGCAGCTGTCGCCATGTCGCTGCTCACCAATGCCTATCGCATGGCCGATGCAAATCTTGTCACCGTCTTTGAATACACCGGCATGATCTGGGCACCGCTCTGGGGCTTTCTGTTCTTCAATGAAATCCCACGTTGGACCACTCTCACGGGCCTTGGACTTATTCTGATTGCCGGGCTGATTTCAGTCCACTTGGCGGCTACAAAGACTTCGCAATCCGGTCAAGTGCCATCAACCGCGCGATAAATCCTTCCATCTCAGCCAATGGCACCATGTTGGGACCATCCGATGGTGCATTATCCGGGTCCTCATGGGTCTCAACAAAAACACCGGCAACTCCCACAGCCACGGCGGCGCGGGCCAGAACCGGCACCATGCGCCGGTCGCCACCCGTTGACGTGCCCTGTCCTCCCGGTTGCTGCACCGAATGGGTGGCGTCAAATATGACGGGGGCGCCAGTTTCCGCCATGATTGGCAAGGAGCGCATGTCTGATACCAGCGTGTTATAACCGAAACTGGCCCCGCGTTCGGTCAGCATCACATTGGGATTGCCGGAAGCCACAACTTTCTGCACCACGTTTTTCATGTCCCACGGCGCCAGGAACTGGCCTTTCTTTACGTTGATAACGCGGCCCGTCTTTGCCGCCGCAATCAGCAGGTCCGTCTGCCGTGAAAGAAAAGCCGGAATCTGCAAAACATCAGTGACCGGCGCCAATTCCGCACACTGGTAAATTTCATGCACATCGGTAATCACGGGCAGGCCAAATTCCTTTCGGATATCGGCAAACACGGCCAGGGATTTCTCCAATCCCATGCCCCGCTTGCCGGAAAGGCTGGTGCGGTTGGCCTTGTCAAATGAGGTTTTATAAACCAGGCCAATGCCAAGCTTTGCACAAATCTCTTTGAGTTTCCCTGCCATCATGAAGGCGTGTTCGCGGCTTTCCATCTGGCAGGGGCCAGCAATCAGCGCCAGAGGCATGGAATTGGAAAATGTAACATTTCCAGCTTTAACGACGGTGTTTGCTTGCATCAGGGAAATACCAAAAATGTTCCGGAGCCGTGGGCATAGAGCTTTCCGCCAGGCCCCGCAACCTTGGCCTCCGATGTAAGCATGGTGCGCCCGGCGTGAAGCACTGTTGCCGTACAGACCAGCCGTCCCGTTTCTGCCACAACCTTGCGCACATAGTTCACTTTCAGTTCAATCGTGCCATAACCCACCCTGCGCGCCAGCTTGGTTTGCACCGCACAGCCCAACGCGGAATCAAGCAGCGTTGCCATAAAGCCGCCATGCACCCGCATTTGCGGATTGTAAAACTGCTTGGAAGGAAAAGCCTCAAACACGGCCCTGCCATCAGACGCCTCAATCAAACGCAGGTTCAGGAGAGTGGCCATGGCAGAGGAATTTCCGTCACGGATCATTTGTTGCAAGAACTCGAGACCCGTCTGAGTGGCAAAATCCCTCATCGCGTGACGCCCACAACTGAGGGCTGCGGGATGACAATGCCCTTCTCATGAAACGCCTTCAGAATCGCAAAGCGCACGTCGCTGGCCACGAACACTCCATAGAAAATATCGCCCACGGTGCCCTTGATTTCAAAATCAAGCGAATAGGTGCCAAACCTTTGCAGCGTCACCACTGGCTCCGGATAGGTCAGAACATTTGGATGCGCCTTCGTCAGTTGCAGCAAAAGATCCTTCACCTTTTCCGCATCGCTGTCATAGGCAACACTCACGTTGACAGTGAAGCGCCCCATGGTGTCACTATGGGTCCAGTTCTTGACTGACTCTGTAATCAGGTTGGAATTCGGAACAATGATTGAGCAGCCGTCAAAAGTTTCGATCTCCGTGGAGCGGACATTTATCTTCTTGACCAGCCCTTCGCCAGCCGGAATGGAAACCCAGTCACCCACCCGTATGGGCCGCTCCGCCAGCAGGATAAGTCCCGACACAAAATTATTGACGATGGATTGCAGGCCGAAACCAATACCAACACCAAGGGCACCCGCTATGAGGGCAAGGTTGGAAAATTCCAGGCCCGCAGCGGTAAGCGCAAATCCCGCCGCAATGATATAACCCGCATAGGTGGCGCCTTTCCTAACGGAATCCTGCACACCCTTGTCGATCCGCGTTTCCAGAAGGATGCGCCGGTTAAGCCAGCGCACAAAAAGCTTGGTAATTGCAATGCCGCCAAATAGGACAAGGGCAACCAGCAGGATTGACCAGGGCGAAACCGTAACACTGCCGACGTCGAAGCCGAAGAATGCCTTGTTGGCCAGCGCCCGAAAATCAATCCAGGTGACCGTCCACAACAGGAACAGGATCGGCAATCCGATGAGAACAAGGAGAATATCCACAAAGGTCCGAAACAGCAGTCCTGCCCTTTCAATGGCGCGCTCGCCCAGGCCTGAAACGCGGCGCAAAAATTTGCCCAAATGGCTGTTGGGATCGAAGCTGGTGCGGACTGCCGCATCGATGGTGTAATGAATGAGGAAGAGGAATGTAACAACGACCGCCGTATCGAACAGCTTGAAAACAATGAAATTTGCCAGTGCAATGTAGCCAAACAGCAGGGCAATCGTGGCAAGCACAATAAGCAGCCAGATTGGCACCCGGAGGACTTCACCCCAGCGGAAATAGAGGATCTGGTTTGGCGTTTTCTCTAGGAGGCCAGGCTGGTTGCGAAAATTCAGAAGCAGCAAGGCAAGCAGGATCAACATCAGGCAGGAGGCGAGTGCCGACTGCCCGATCGAGTAGCTGACAGGTAGATAGATGCCGTCTGCCAGATTGCTGAAGGCGTCAGATGCCCCCGACATCATCGCGCAGATGGTGGCAAGGATGGCAAAACGCGAGGCCGCGGCATCATCAAGATCAATCAAACGCCACTTGGGCTGGTTTGGCGCTGCAATCCTGAAGGCCAGAACACCATTGACCAGGGTGCCTGTAATGATGGCAGCAAGCCCGTCCAGGACAAGATTGAAGCGCGTGGTCACGAACCCGGCACTTTGCAGATAGCTGAGTATGACACCAAACAGGATGCTCACGAGAACCAGGGTGCCAAGCGTCGCGCGCACCACCCGCCACAGCCTGTCCAGATTGTCGGGAAAATCGCTTTCAAGGCTCCGCGCCTTGTAACGTTCGCGCAGGACCCGGCCGATAAACCACCACGCTGCCAGAATGAGAATAATGATAAGCGGCAGCAGCAAAAGTGACGACGCGCTCGCCGTGCCTTGAATCTGGTTCCACCAGTTGCCAATCAGGGCTCCGAGACGCTGCAAGAATACAGTCACGCCGGATCCCGCATCGCTCCAGATATAGGGATTGAGAACGGACTTGCTCGATTCAAAAATCTTCTGGAAAAACTGGTTGCGTTGAAGTGTTGAAGCACGCCCCGCCTGTTGCTCGGCCTCAACCGCCACAACTTCAAGCTGGGTCTTGGCACCCTGCAAACGGTTTAGGGTATCATTCAGCAGCTTGCGCTGCGCTTCAATTTCAACCGACTCGGTCTGTCCCTGAGCCGGAGCGGGCCCAAGCTTTGCGACCTGCTCGGCAATCTCCTTGATCGGATCGTCAAGCCTGCCCGATTGGTTCAGGGCCTTGATGCGAATGTCTTCAAGGCTATTGCGATGGTCAATAAGCCTTTGGTCGGTAATCGTGGCCAGCGCCAATTCACTGTCAATGGTTTGCAACTCAGCCCGAAAGGCCGAGGCAGCCCTCTCCGCCTGCCCGATGACCGCTTCATCAAAAGCAGCTGCCACACCGCAAAATAACCAAAGGGAAAGAAATACCGCACACCAGACCTTCATGAGCCGGAGCGGTTTTCCCATGTCTATACCAATCGGCTCTTGTTCACCGCAGCGCCTATGAAGGAAGCAAACAGGGGATGGGGATCAAAAGGCTTGGACTTCAGTTCGGGATGGTACTGCACCCCAATGAACCAGGGATGATCAGGATATTCGATGGTTTCCGGCAGGAGCCCATCGGGAGACATGCCTGCAAAACGCATGCCCGCCTTTTCCAGCTGTGCGCGATAGCGGGTGTTCACCTCATAACGGTGACGGTGGCGCTCTGAGATTCGCATTGACCCGTAAATCTCGGCAATTTTACTGCCCCTGGCCAGTGCTGCCTCATAGGCCCCAAGCCGCATGGTGCCACCGAGATCGCCTCCCGCCTTGCGCAGTTCCAGTTCGTTGCCTTTCATCCACTCAGTCATTTCGCCAACAACCGGCTGTTTTGTGGGGCCAAATTCCGTCGAACTCGCGTCTGCAATGCCACACAGGTTGCGCGCCGCCTCAATGCAGGCCATTTGCATGCCAAAGCAAATGCCAAAATAGGGCACTCCACGGGTCCGTGCAAATGTTGCAGCGCTAATCTTCCCCTCCGAACCCCGTTCCCCAAAGCCACCCGGTACCAGAATGCCATCAACCCCTTCGAGGTACGGCGCTGGGTCCTGGTTCTCGAACACCTCGGATTCGATCCACTCCAGATGAACTTTGACATTATTGGCAATACCACCATGAACCAAAGCCTCGTTCAATGACTTATAGGCATCAAGCAGGCCCGTGTATTTGCCAACCACGGCAATCTTCACCTTGCCCTCAGGTTGATTGACCCGCTGCATGATCTCATGCCATTTGGAAAGGTCCGGCTCCTTCGCCCCTTTCATGCCAAAGGCATCCAGCACTTCCTTGTCCAAGCCTTCCGCATGATAGGCCCGCGGCACTACATAGATGCTTGAAACATCCAGCGCCTGAATAACAGCCGACGGCCGCACGTTACAGAACAGGCCAATCTTGCGCCGTTCATTTTCGGGAATTTCCCGGTCCGCCCGGCACAACAGAATATCAGGCTGAATGCCGATGGAGCGCAGCTCTTT
>CAZAMS010000128.1:0-7305 GCA_964486305.1 uncultured Aestuariivirga sp. | reverse complement strand
GGAATCATGATGCGATGTTCCACGCTCTATGCCGGCGCATTGACGAGCGCCGCGCCAATGAAAGCGATGTTCACTAAATGTTCTTGACAATCTTGATCGCTGTTGTAGTCTCGCTTCTCAATTGGGGGCGGAAGATGACATCACGGGTGGCGACGGTTGCGTTTCAGGGCATTGAGGCCGTGGCGGTTGATGTGCAGGCGCAATTCCTCTCGGGCCAGGTGCAGTTTCATATCGTGGGCCTGCCCGACAAGGCGGTGGCCGAAAGCCGCGAGCGGGTGCGCGCCGCGCTCTATGCCATAGGCCTCGGCCTTCCCGGCAAGCGCCTGGCGATCAATCTCTCGCCCGCCGATCTCCCCAAGGAAGGCAGCCACTTTGATTTGCCCATCGCACTCGCCGTGCTCTCGGCACTCGGCGTGATCCCGCCGGATTTCCTGAACCGCTATGTCGTGCTGGGCGAGCTTGCGCTTGATGGCTCGCTGATGGCCGTGGCTGGAGCCTTGCCTGCGGCAATCGCCGCCAACGGCCGGGAGATGGGCCTGATCTGTCCCAAGACCTCAGGGGCGGAAGCGGCCTGGGCCGGCGAGGACATTGATATCCTGGCACCCGACAATCTCATTCAACTGATCAATCATGTGAAGGGCACGCAGGTTCTCTCGGCGCCCAAGCCTGCCCTTGCTCCCGAGCTTGGTGTGCTGCCTGACTTGCGCGACATCAAGGGACAGGAAAGTGGCAAGCGCGCGCTCGAAGTTGCTGCAGCTGGCGGGCATCACCTGTTGATGGTCGGTCCTCCGGGTGCGGGCAAGTCCATGCTGGCCCAACGCTTGCCTTCCATATTGCCGCCCATGGACCCCCGCGAAATGCTCGACGTCAGCATGGTGGCGTCCCTTGGCGGTGAATTGAAAGACGGCAGGCTTTCAAGGCGGAGGCCGTTCCGTTCGCCCCACCACTCGGCGAGCATGCCGGCTCTCGTTGGCGGCGGGCTTCGCGCCAAACCCGGTGAAATGGCATTGGCCCATCACGGCGTATTATTCCTTGATGAGCTTCCGGAATTTCAGCCCCGCGTTCTGGAAAGTTTGCGGCAACCGCTTGAGACGGGCGAGACCGTGGTAGCGCGCGCCAATTATCACGTCACTTACCCCGCGCAGTTTCAACTCGTCGCCGCGATGAACCCGTGCAAGTGCGGCATGGCGGGTGAACCGGGCCACACCTGCCGCAAGGGCCCGCGTTGTGCTTCGGATTATCAGCAGCGCATTTCCGGTCCGCTTCTTGACCGCATGGATATTCAGATTGAATTGCCCGCGGTGAAAATTTCCGATCTGACCTTGCCGCCACCAAAAGAAACCAGCGCTGATGTTGCTGTCCGTGTTGCCGCGGCGCGCCTGCGGCAGAAACAACGCTTTGAAAAATTGGGCCTAAAACATTTACGCATCAATGCGCAAGCCGACGGCGCGCTGCTTGAAGAAATTGCCCAGCCTGATTCCGCCGGACTCAAGCTCATGCGCGATGCGGCAGATGCGATGGGTTTATCAGCGCGGGGCTATCACCGCGTGCTTCGCGTTGCACGCACACTTGCTGATCTTGATGGACGTGAGCAAGTCGCGCGCCTTCATATTGCCGAGGCCCTGAGTTACCGCCAGAAGCTCGCAGCGTTTCAGATTGCCGCCTGAGCAGCGCATACTTGCATAAAATTTTAGAGATTTTTTTCATGCCGCATTTACCGTCTCCGCGTGGCGTAATTATTTTGAAAGACTGCGCTGTCATGTTCAGGCAATAAGCCACGACATCATGACAGGCAGCACACATGAGTGACCGCGAATGCGACACAATTGACCGGCGCGAGAAGGGATTCCTTGAAGAAATCCGCCATTTGGAGCGACCTTCACTGCCTCGCGCTTTCCAGAATATTCTATGGGCTGCGGGCAGTGCCATCCTTCTCTTCGCGGTTTCCAGCCTTGTCCTTGAGCTGAATTTCAGATTCAGGGAGGCTCTAAACTACCTTGCAATTGCGGCGCTGGTTTTCACCCTTGGCGCGCTGTTTGTAACGACGGCCAGACGGCGCACAACTGACCGCCGGATCATGGCGCTTACGACGACAATTGCCGCCCTGCAGCAGGCGCGGGCGCAAGCCGAAACGTCAAACCGTGCCAAATCAAGATTTCTTGCCACGATGAGCCATGAAATCCGCACACCGATGAATGGCGTTATCGGTATGATCGGCCTTTTGCGCGAAACCGGACTAACGCAGGAACAGGAAAGCTATGCCAAGGCTGCAGATGCCTCCGGCAGAACCCTCATGTCGATCATTGATGAAATTCTCGACACGTCAAAAATTGAATCGGGCCGTCTTGATCTCGAATGCAGTCCTTTTGATCTCACAACTCTTGCCGAGGGCGTCACCGAGCTTCTGGCACCGCGGGCCCACGCAAAGGGAATTGAAATCTCATGCCGGGTGACCAACAATGTGCCCTCCAGTATCATTGGAGATGAAAACCGGACCCGGCAAATTCTTTTCAATATCTGCGGAAATGCGATCAAATTCACCGAGCGGGGCGGGGTTTCGCTTTTCATTGATTACGATAGCAGGGCCGGATCACTGACGCTGGATGTTTCCGATACGGGTATTGGAATGTCGCTGGATGAGATGGATCACATCTTTAACGAATATGCGCAGGCCAACAGCAAAACGACGCGCCTATTTGGCGGAACGGGACTGGGGCTTTCAATCAGCAAGAAACTGATCGAAGGAATGGGCGGAAGCATATCCGTCGCAAGCCAGGTGGGGCGCGGTTCAAAATTCTCCATTACCCTTCCATGCGTGAAGGACCATGACGTTGAACTTCTGGAGAAACCACTTCTGGCCAGAATCTATGAGCTTGCAGCGCCTGCAGGGCCCATCCGCCAGCATCTTGAAGCTGTTCTTGTAGACTTGGGAGCATCGGTCAGAATACTTTCAAGTTCCCAGGAGATGCAGGATGCGCTGTCTGGCAAGCGAGATGACAATTCGGCAGTCTTGATATGTGACTCGTCGTATACAACCGAGCTTCGCAAGTGGGCCCAGCAGAACAGGAGGCCTGGCGGTTCCAAGCAAGTTTGGGTAATGATGCAGGCGGAGCAACGGCGCGCGCTTCGGGAATTTCTGGTGCAACCTTTCGCAGGCTATCTGTTAAAGCCATTTCGAAAAGTCACCGTTGCCCGGCAGCTGACATCCCGCGATACCCAGATGATCAGTGGTGCCGTCAAGGAACTTCGTCAATTCGTAAAGAGACCCAGTCCGGAGAGGCCACTCAATGTCATTCTGGCGGAAGATAACCCTGTGAACGCACTCTTGGCCAAAACCATGCTCGAGAAAGCAGGGCATACGGTTCACCACGTTACCTCTGGGCTGCAGTTTCTTTCGCTGCTGGACGGTAAGAAGAAGTTTGACCTGGCGATCATGGACGTCGAAATGCCGGAACTGGATGGGCTGGAAACGACCAGGCGCATCCGGATGCAGGAACAAAAATCGGGTTCGGGATCGCGCCTGCCAATTCTGGCGCTCACCGCCAACGCGCGCCGGGAGAATTACCTTGAATGCATGGCCGCAGGCATGGATGGGCATCTCTCAAAGCCATTCGACCGCCAGGACATGGAAGAGGCGATTGCAAAGATTCTGTATCTGAAGCCCGCTGCCTGAGGCTGTCACCAAACTTTCACATGGCTGCTGTTTATGGCAAATTGTCTTCATGACACAGGAGCTAGTCTTGGACCGCCACTCGCCCGCGCATGATACTTTGGGAACACGCAATGACCTGTGTGTGCGGCTGGCGCGCAGCAGGCGAGAAATCATCACATCGCAAAAACTGCGTTACCGTGTCTTCTATGAAGAACTGAAGGCCAATCCCGATTTCAATTCATCCCAATCGCGCAGGGATGCGGATCGCTTTGATGAATTTTGCGATCATCTGGTTGTTGTCCACCGGGCGCCCGGGAGTGAAGACGGGCAATTCAGCATTGACGATGGTGAAATGGTTGGCACTTACCGCCTGCTGCGCCAGTCCGTTGCCGAGGAGAACGGCGGATTTTATACGCAAAGTGAATTCGACATCGCGCCATTGCTTGCGGCAAAGCCGGATTTGAAGTTTCTGGAGCTTGGAAGATCCTGTGTCCTCAAACAATACCGAACCAAGCCGGTTGTTGAGTTCCTTTGGCAAGGCATCTGGAATTATGTGAGGCAGCACGGGGTGGACGTCATGTTGGGGTGTGCCAGCCTTGAGGGAATTGACCAGAAGGTTCACATTTCAACATTGGATTTTCTTGCACGCAATTGCGCGGCTCCATCGGAGTGGACAGTCCGCGCCGTGCCCGAACGCTATATTGAAATGAAATCAGATGCCGGGAATATTGGCGATGCCAAGGCTGCGTTGAAGGCCTTGCCTCCCCTGATCAAGGGATATTTGCGCCTGGGTTGCTACATCGGCGAAGGTGCGGTGATCGACCGGCAGTTCAATACGACCGACGTGCTCATCATCCTGCCTGTTTCACAAATCAATCCGCGCTATTTCACCCACTTCGGCCAGCCGGACGAGGTCGTTACCTATTGATATCGAAGGCGGCAATTGCCGCCAGGTTTACGATATCCGTGGCGGTGGCCGACATGGAGGCAATTTGCACCGGCTTTGCTAGCCCCGTCAGCAGGGGTCCCACAACCGTTATGCCGCCGAGTTGCTGGAGCATCTTGGTTGAAATTGAAGCTGAATGGGCCGCTGGCATCACCAGGACATTGGCCGGTGCCGTCAACCGACAAAATGGATAGAGGGCCATGGCATCGCGGGACAGGGCAACGTCGGCTGCCATTTCACCGTCATATTCGAAATCAACATTGCGCTTGTCCAAAACCGCAACGGCATTTCTCACATACTCGGCGCGTTCGCCGCGGGGATAGCCAAAGGTGGAGTAGGAGAGGAAGGCCACGCGGGGCTCATAACCAAAGCGCCGGGCAACCCCTGCGGCCTCCTGTGCGATATCAGCGAGTTCCTCGGCTGTCGGCAATTCATGAATTGAGGTATCGGCAATAAAGACCGTCCGCCCACGGACGAGCGCCATCGATACGCCGATGGGGCGGTGGCCTGGGCGGTTGTCAATGGCACGGCGGACGTTATCGAGGGCCACCGAAAAATTACGCGTAAGTCCGGTGACGAGCGCGTCGGCATCGCCAAGAGCTACCATGCACGCAGCAAAGACGTTACGGTCCTGATTTACAAAACGCTGACAGTCGCGAAACAGGAACCCGTTGCGCTGCAAACGTTCGTATAGATAATTGGCATAGTCGACGTTTCTGTCGGTCACCCGGGCATTGAGAATCTGGACATCCTCGTGAAGTTCCAAACCGCTCGCAACAAGGGTTTTTTCAACCTCCGTTTCGCGGCCAATCAGAATGGCCGTTCCCAACCCCGCAGTTGCAAAACTGTTGGCGGCACGGATCATCCGGTCCTCTTCGCCTTCGGCAAAGACAACACGCTTGGGCTTTGATTTCACCTGGTCAAACACGGTCTGAAGGGTTCCGGCTATGGGATCAAGCCTGGCTGACAATTGCGCCGTATACTCATCAATATCGGCGAGGTGTTTGCGCGCCACACCTGTATCCATGGCGGCCTTGGCCACGGCGACCGGAATTCTGGAGATAAGCCTGGGGTCAAAGGGAACTGGAATAAGATACTGCGGTCCAAAGGACAGACGTGAGCCGTGATAGGCTGCGGCCACTTCATCGGGAACATCTTCGCGCGCCAGACTGGCAAGGGCCTGGGCTGCCGCGATCTTCATTTCTTCGTTGATGGTGCGCGCCCGCACGTCAAGAGCACCCCTGAAAATATAGGGAAAACCCAAAACATTGTTCACCTGGTTGGGATAGTCGGAACGGCCCGTTGCCATGATGGCATCGGACCTGATCTTGGCCACTTCTTCAGGCAGGATTTCCGGATCGGGATTTGCCATGGCGAAGATGATCGGATTTTTTGCCATGCTTTTGACCATTGCGGGGGTCAAGGCACCTGCAACCGACAGACCGAAAAAAACATCAGCCCCTTCCATGGCATCAGCAAGACTGCGAGTCTTGGTGACAGTTGCGTGGGCGGACTTCCACTGGTTCATGCCTTCGGTGCGGCCCTGGTAAACCACGCCTTTTGAATCGGCCAATAGGACATTGCCAGCCGGAACGCCCATGGACTTTATCAGCTCTATACAGGCAATCGCCGCCGCACCCGCACCGTTGCAGACGAGCTTGAAATTCTTCATGTCGCGCTTGGTGATGTGCAGCGCATTGATCAGGGCCGCGGTGGCGATGATGGCTGTTCCGTGCTGGTCATCATGGAATACGGGTATATCCATGAGCTCGCGCAGGCGCTGCTCGATCATGAAACACTCAGGGGCCTTGATGTCTTCCAGATTTATGCCGCCGAATGAGGGTCCGAGATAACGCACGGCGGCGATGAATTCATCGACATCCTTGGTATCAACTTCGAGATCAATGGAATCGACATCGGCAAAGCGCTTGAAAAGAACGGCCTTGCCTTCCATCACCGGTTTTGCGGCAAGGGCGCCAAGGTCGCCAAGGCCCAGAATTGCGGTGCCATTGGTAATGACGGCGACGAGATTGCCCTTGGCCGTATAATCGTAGGCGGCATCGGGGTTTTCAGCGGCAACGCGGACTGGAACAGCGACCCCCGGACTATAGGCCAGCGACAAATCGCGCTGGGTTGCCATGGGTTTTGTCGGATTGATCTCAAGCTTGCCGGGTTTTCCACGCCGATGAAATTCCAGGGCCTCCTCGTCCGTAATGGACGGCTTCCGGCTGGCCTTTTTATCGCTACTCATAAACACTCATTTCAAGAATTCCCCGCTGCGCGCCGAGACTAGAGGGAGCGCGGATAATCCTCAAGCCTCTTATTTTTTGAACAAATATAGAGGGTGACAGCCGTGCCCCAATATCTGTTATAAAACCGCCATGAATGACATGGCGGCAGTGGCGGGAACGGAGGGTGTGGCGGAGCGTCCGACGCCCATGATGGCACAATATCTTGAAATCAAGGCGGCTCATCCCGGCTTCCTGCTGTTTTACCGCATGGGGGACTTCTACGAACTATTCTTTGATGATGCGGAAACGGCATCACGCGCCTTAGGGATTGCGCTCACCAAGCGCGGCAAGCATTTGGGTGCGGATATTCCGATGTGCGGGGTGCCTGTCCATGCCGCTGACCAGTATTTGCAGAAGCTCATCCGCCTTGAATATCGTGTTGCTGTCTGCGAGCAGATGGAGGATCCGCAAGAGGC
>CAZAMS010000127.1:0-5330 GCA_964486305.1 uncultured Aestuariivirga sp. | reverse complement strand
GATGACCTGATGATGCAGGTTGCCAAGCCTGGACCCATTATAGGGTAGTGGAGACGCGCCATGGTCCGGACAGGCATTGCGTTCCTTGTTGCGGCACTGGCGCTGAGCTGGCCCGGAACGGCGCCCGATGCCAGTCCAAGGATGCAAATGGCTCCCGTTGCAGTTGCTGGGTACGCACTGCAGGTTTCACGTCATGAAGTCACCGTCGCCTCCTGGCGGCGGTGTTTCGCTGATGGGGGCTGCTCTCATTTGCCAGTCGGTCCTTCGGTTTCCGATCAACTGCCGGTGACGGGTGTCAATTGGTTTGACGTGAACGAGTATCTCAACTGGGCCAATGCCCGCGACGGCGGAGGCCTGCGCCTGCCAACTCTTGACGAATGGCGGGTGATCTCCCGCGCGCTCGCCCATGAAAAACCGGCACCGCTGTTCACCGATCCGCGGCTTGCATGGGCGGCAAATTATGGTCAGGAGACTGTGCAACCCGGCCCGCCACGCGTTGTTGGCTCATTCTCGACAACGCCCGAAGGCATTTCCGATCTCGATGGCAATGTCTGGGAATGGACGTCAAGTTGCGCCAAGCCTGGCTTCGGCGACCAATGCCCCGCCTATGTCGCTGCAGGCGAACACGAAGCGGCAGTTTCGATCTTCGTGCGTGACCCGGCCTCCGGCGGCTGCGCTACGGGAACACCACCGACGCATCTAGGTTTCAGGCTTGTGGCGGAGATGCCAAAGCCATCTACCTGATCATGTAAACCTTGCGGATGGTTTCATGCACTTTGCAGGTGCCGCGCCAGTCCTTTGGAAAGAAGGCCACCGTGTCCGGCACAATTTCGATGACTTCGCCAGACTCGTGCGTATAGGTGCAGCGGCCGAGCAGGAAGTGGCAGAACTCGTCGCTGGTCACATGGCAGTTCCAGTAGCCCGGAGTGCAGATCCAGATGCCGCTTTCGCTTTGCCCGTTCGGGCCCTTGAAGATCACCACGCCGCTGGTGCGCGATTCCCCTTCGATCATGGTGGGGATGACGCCCCAGTCCTTGAATGGGCCGTTGTAGCTTGCGGGATTTTTCAGGTGCGGGGCGGAGGAGGTGAGGTTCATTTCTATCTCAACATGTAAACATTGCGCATGGTTTGGTGAACGGTGCAAACGCCTTTCCAACCCGCTGGAAACAGCACCATGGTCCCGGCATTCACGTCGATAACGTCGCCGGAAACATGGGTGTAGGTGGCGCTACCCGATACGAAATGGCACAATTCATCGCGGGGAATTTCAAGCGGCCAGGTGCCCTCCGTACATTGCCACAGGCCCACTTCCGGCTGGCCATCGGGGCCCTTATGCAGCAGCACGCCATCATTCTTTGAGTTTCCGGCCATGGGGTTGGGTTGATGGCCCCAATCCTTCAGCGGCCCTGCGAATGTTGCAGGCGCGTGCAAGTGCGGCGCGGAACTGTCGAGCTTTGTGGGCATCAGGCGATCTTCCTGCGGGTGAGGCCGTCGATGATCTTGGCCGCCTTGGTGGGCCCGTGTTCAGCCCGCATGGCTTTTGAGGTTTTCTGCAACTTCGCCTTCATCTTCTTGTCCGTCAGCATGGCCATGATCTTGGCCGCCAGCTCATCATCAGTCCAAGTATAGCGGTCAACCTTGAAGCCGTGGCCCGTTTCCTCAACGCGCGTGGCATTGTCGTGGCCATCCCAGACATAGGGCATGATGATGGCGGGCTTGCCGAAATAGAGGCATTCGGTGAAGGAGTTGTTGCCGCCGTGGTGGATGACGCCATCGACCTTCGGGATCACCGAAGGCTGCGGATACCACTTGTCGATCAGCACATTGGGCGGAATATCCGTGTACTGATCAAGATAGTCGCCGACATTGACCAGCGCCCGCACCGGCATTTTTCCGATGACGCCGATCACCCGCTTCAGCAGTTCCGTATCGCCCGAACCCAGCGAGCCATAACTCACATAGAGGAGCGGCTTGTCATTGTTCGCCTGGAACTGAGGCACTTTGTAAGGTGCATCTTTCCGCACGCAGCCCTCGAGATATTGGAATTGCTTGGGCGAAAGCTTGTGCCGGCGCTTGAATTTCGCAGCCGTTGGATAAAGCAGGATATTCATGTGGGGGCTTGCCTCGAAGAATTGCCCCAGCGGATATTTCTTCTCACCAACCGATTTCAGGAAGGCATTGAACGCATCATGTATCGGCTTGATCGTGGCGTTGAAGTGCTTGCGGTATTTCACAAAACCCTTCTTGTCCTTCTCGCCGCAGCCCGAGAGATGGGGCGGAATATCCGGATCCTCGATCTCGTTTTCCGAGCACGAGATCACCCGCACCCAGGGCTTCTTGTTGTCGCGGCCATAGCGCTTGATCGCCGGAAACAGGATGACGTTGTCAACGCAGATGACATCGGGCTTCACCTCTGAGAGCACGGAAGGCAAATCCTTCTCCGCCCATTTCGCCGTCTCGACGATCATCTCCCAGCAGCCCTTCACATAATTATCGATCTGGTCGTAAGGCGACTTGCGGAAATTCGGAATGTGGCCATTGATGAAATCCACCCAGAACTTCGCCATTTCCTCAGGAGCCATGGGCGCCGACAGGTTCACCGCATGGGCCTCGAAGCCATAGCCCTTGTAAACATCGAGGAAGCCGGGGTCCGACAGGAACACGATCCTGTGGCCGAGCTTCTTCAGCGCCTGGCCTATCCCCACGGAATTCAGCGCCGGCCCGAAGGCCGCCTCGGGAAAAAGCGCAATCACTTTCTTAGGTTTTTTCTTCGCCGGTTTTTTGGCCGCAGGCTTTTTTGCCATTGTTGTCTCCCTTGAATGGCAGTTCTTCTAGCAGAGCAATTACGAACTAGGAATGGATTTGCACCGGTCGCTTTTTTGCCCTCTGGGAAGGCGTTGCTCTCTCATTTTGTCATCCCGGCGAAAGCCGGGACCCAGGCTTTCAGGGATCACGCTTGCCCCAAGTCTGGGTCCCGGCTTTCGCCGGGATGACAGATTTGGATAGAGATTCACTTGTCAATGAGCGTTGGGCATAGCTCCGCCGGGGGTGAAAACGGTTATTCCGTTTCCGGAGGGTAGAGAAAGAAGCGAAGGGTTGCGTGGACGCAAGCTCTCGCAAGAATGCCGGTCGTGTCGTCCGGCAGATGACGCGAAGTCCCGCGTCCACGCTTTTGCGGCGGTTTTTGCCGGAGGATAAGCTCTGACAGAGCCCTAGATCGCACGGTGTCTATGTTTGCCGCTAGGGTTGTTTTGCCACTGAAGGCGCATGGATCGTAGTATCCACGGATCTTACCCTCGGCTCCCGGAAATATGATGAACGTTTCACCACACCCGCAGGCGCCACATCCACCCCATCACTGATCACCGTCATGACCGAGACCCCTTCCGGGATGGACAGGAATACAACTGACATATTAGGAATTTAGTGTTAAGGGATTTATTCACATGCAAAAATTTTTTCTCCCCGGCGGCTATCACAGCAGATTTTTCAACAGCGCCGCGAGTCTGGTCATGTCGGAATCATGCAGTTTCGAACCCACATGTTCCTGTAGTGAGGCCCGGTAAGTGGGCCACATCCGCCGCAACAACTCCTGGCCCTGGTCTGTGATGGCTAACAGTTGTCCCCGGCCATCCTGAGCAAAGGGCAGGCGCTTTATCAGGTTTTTATGTTCCATCCGGTCAATAAGGCGCGACACATTATGCTGCTTCAATAACAGGCGCTTTTCGAGCTCAAGCGGCCGCAGGGTGCCGCTTTCCTCCCGTTTCAATTCAAGCAGAACATCATACCACGCAAGAGGCGGATGACCTTTTGCCTTCAGGTCCGATTCCACGGCATCCAGCGTCTTTGCCTGCGCCTTGAGCAGGCGCGCCCAGGCCGTGATTGCCATGTCGGACGGTTTGTCGGTCATCGCGGACATCATAGCGATTCATGCAATTACATCAAGCTTGACAAATAAATGCAATCGCATATATATAGATGCAAATGCATTAAAATAGGAACGTATGGCTATGAGACACGAGTTGATCAAACTGAAAGAAATCCCGCGTTCAGGGTCAAAAATAGTTCCCTTCTTCGGGCGCGAACTGCATGTCTACCTGAACGATGGGAAGCCAAAAGCCGTCGCCAATGTTTGCCTGCATTTTGGCGGACCGCTGGAATGCAAGGACGGAAAACTGGTTTGCGCCTGGCACAATGCCTGTTTCGATATGTCGACGGGCGAGCGGCTGGAAGGTCCAGCGCCGAAAGGCAGCAAGCTGATGGCGATTTCCACCCGGGTCGACGATGATGCACTCTTCTATGTGTGGGGAGAGTGAAATGACCGGACTACTGACCCTCGTGTCATTTGACCTCTGCCCCTATGTGCAGAGGGCAGCCATTGTTTTGGCAGAAAAGGAAGTGCCGTTCGAGCGTATCAATGTCGATCTCGCGAACAAGCCCGAGTGGTTCAAGACAATTTCGCCCACGGGCAAGGTTCCATTGCTCAAGGTTGGCGATGACGTGCTTTTTGAAAGCAGTGTGATTGTCGAATATCTTGAGGAAACCCAGCCGAAGCCGCTGCATCCGCAAGCCTCCCTGAGTAAAGCGCGCCACCGGGCATGGATGGAATTTGGTTCCACCATACTGGGCGATATCTGGATCATTGAAACAACCCCCGATAAAACTACCTTCCACGCAAAGGCGAAGCTGCTGAAAGAGAAATTCACAAGACTCGAGAATATACTGAACGCCGGGCCCTACTTTGCCGGCGAAAAATTCAGCATTGTCGATGCCGTTTTCGCTCCCGTGTTCAGGTATTTTGACGTCTTCGATAGAATTCTTGATCTCGGCATATTTGAAGGCCTGCCGAAGGTACAAGCGTGGCGAAAGGCCCTGGCAACGCGCCCGTCAGTTGCAAATGCAGTCGTCCCAAATTTCAAGGATCTGCTCCGCAATTTCTTGCGGAAACAGAAAGGCTATATGGCCACCCTGATGGCATAACCCTACAAAATAAACTTCGACAGATCCGCGTTCTTGGCCAGGTCGCCCACATGCTTTTGCACATAGGCTTCATCAATCATCACCGCTTCGCCTGAACGGTCCGTGGCCGAATAGCTCAGTTCATCCAGCACCCGCTCCATCACCGTATGCAACCGCCGCGCCCCAATGTTTTCAATGGAGGCGTTGATCTCGGCGGCAATATTTGCAATCGCTACAATGCTTTCCTCGGTGAAGTTAAGGTCAATTCCCTCAGTTCCCAGCAATGCTTTGTATTGCTTGATTAAACTGCATTCAGGTTCGGTGAGGATGCGGCGGAAATCTTCCCGTCCCAGCGCCTTGAGTTCAACCCG
>CAZAMS010000126.1:0-7013 GCA_964486305.1 uncultured Aestuariivirga sp. | reverse complement strand
GGCTCAACCGTAACAGAAGATTGGCCAAGGACTGGGAATGCCTCAATCAGAAAGCCCGAACCTTCCTGCTCTGGGCATCCATCAGGCTCATGTTGCGAAAGCTATGTAATCCCAATTGATGTTTTAGGACAGACTCTTAGGCATTTGGGGCCGGTTATTTCTCGTCGGCGTTGCTTAGGCAGTGTAGGCTTGAAATAATCTCAGCCTCCAGCCAGCCACGCAGAAAACCTTCCGACGATTGATCAATTTCAATGGCTTCACCGCGCCCCGCTTCATCAAGCGCCAGGGCCTCTTCCCGCCCCAGCATTCTGAATCTCGGGGTTGTTCCTTGCCGCCACACCAGCAGCTCCTGCGGTTCGTCCAGCCTTTCCGGGGGAGGGGGTAGTTCGTCCGCAGTCAAGGCGGCCCATATGCTGGCGGCGTTGGTGCGCAGTTGCAGCCTTTGAACCGAAGGGTGAAGGTCGATGTGAAATTTGCCATGCTGCCCGGCATAGGCTGTTCTCTCGAGGACAGGGGCTTCGGGGGCATTGAGGGCGGCATGGAAGGCCTTTTCCAGACGCGCGAGATCGGAAAGTTCGGGGCTTCGCGAGAACGGTTTTGTCAGGCCGAGGAAGTCGGGCAAGTGACGTGAAAACGCCCGGACCTTCGGGGTCTTGATGTCATGGGCGGCAAGACAGTGGCGGCCCATTGCGTTAAACACCGACTCGCCCATGTAAAGCCTGAGCTTGCCGTAGTCATCCGCCAGGAATTCCGTCAGGCGGGCGGGTGTCAGGTTTTCATCAATGGCGGTCATAGCTCCTAGATGATGAAAACCCGGTTCACTTGCCAATCACGAGCGCGTTCACGCCCTCACGTTAGCGTGATGGGATTCCCGTCATTTCAGCAGGAATGTGACCTTCATGTTGATGCGCCACTCGCTGACCTTGCCATTTTTGACAACGCACTTGATGTCCTGCACCCAGGCACCCTCAATCTGGTCCAGGGTGCTGTCGGCGCGCTTGATCCCGGTTTCGATGGCATCCTCAATGCTCTTGGTCGACGATGATGTGAGTTCGATAACTTTTGCAACTGTGGTCATGACTTATCCAATCCTCATCTGGGGAAAACATTGGCTTTGAGGTTTTCCTGAAGCCCATGTTAGCATAGGTGTTTCATCCCTAGTCCAGAGGTATCTTCTATTTTATGGCGCTTCATCTCATCAAATTGTGTGTCGGTGTTTCGGAAGTGTCCGAGCTCAAGCAATGGGTGAGGGATGCGAAAAAAGGGTTTGAGAATCTGGATCACACGACGCGGATGTTTCCGAAACGCGGCGATGAGATTTTGAATGGTGGTTCATTGTATTGGGTCATCCGCGGCATGATCCTGTGCCGGCAACCCATTGCCGATCTTGTGTCGGTGAGGGGCAAGGACGGCATCTCACGCTGCCGCATTGATTTCAAGGCAAGGATCATTCCTGTCTGGCCCACGCCACGGCGGGCCTTCCAGGGTTGGCGTTACCTGAGTGCAGAAGATGCACCGGCGGATTTGAAAAAGGGGGCAATTGCAAGCGAGATGAATGAAGACATGCGGAGAGAGCTGTCAGCACTGGGTTTGCTGTGATTTGCCAAACTACTTTTACCTCTCCCCCGCTTGCGCGGGGGCGAGGAAAAATGTTTCAAACTTCAATATTATCAATCAACCGCGTCTTGCCAATCCATGCGGCTGCCAAAAGGCGCAAGGGTTTATCGCTGCGGGAGTGGGGCACGTCGAGGGTTTCGACATTTCTTGCGGTCACGTAGTCAACCTTGAACCCGAGCGTGGTGAGTGAACGCGATGCGGCGCGCATGGCTTTTTGGGGGTCGGTACCATTGCGAATTTTTTCGGCCGCCTGGTTGAGCGACTTGTAAATGGCGGTTGCCTGGTGGCGTTCGGTCTTGCTGAGATACTGATTGCGCGAGGACAAGGCGAGACCATCGGGTGCGCGAACCGTCGGCACGCCAATGACCTCAATCGGAATATCAAGATCGCGCGCCATGCGGGTCACCACCTGCAATTGCTGGTAGTCCTTCTGACCGAAGATGGCGAAATCCGCTCCGCTTTGGATGAAAAGCTTGGCCACAATAGTTGCAACGCCGTCAAAGAAATGAGGGCGGAATTTGTCTTCAAGATTGGCCTTGGCTGGGCCCTTCAGAACCACCGCCGTGGCAAAATTTTCGCCATACATTTCTTCGGCCTTGGGCGCAAAGATCAAATTGGCCCCGGCCGCCGCGAGCTTTGCCACATCGCCTGCCTCATCCTTGGGATAGCGGCTCAGATCTTCGTTTGCGCTGAATTGTTTGGCGTTCACAAAAATTGTCACAATTACACGATCGGCATGTTCGAGGCCTTCCGCCACCAGCATGAGGTGCCCCTCATGGAGTGCCCCCATGGTGGGGACAACTGCAATGGTCAACCCGTCGCCCTGCCATTTCGCCGTTTCGCGGCGCAAACCCTCGATTGTACGGATAATCTTTGGCTTCACGGTCTTCGATCCTTGGATTTGGGAATCGGCAGCAGTGGACTCTCCTTTACTTGCTCCATGACAAAGTAGGAATGGGTGCTTTCAATCATCGGCAGGGCGCCGATGATGCTGCCGAGAATTTCGCGGTATTCCGGCATGTCGCGCACGCGAATTTTCAGGAGATAATCAAAGCCGCCGCCCAGCATGTGGCATTCCAGGATCTGCTTCACCGGCTTCACCGCCGCGTTGAAGGCCTTGAGGCTCGCTTCATCGGTGGCTTTGAGGCTCACGGTGACGAACACCATCAGCGCCTGATTGAGCGTCACAGGATTTATCCGGGCGTGGTAGCCAATAATCACGCCCTCCTGCTCAAGCCTGCGCATGCGGAGCGTACAGGGTGTGGCCGAGAGGTTCACCTTCTTGGCGAGTTCGACAACGGGAATGCGGCCCTCATTTTGCAATGTGGTCAGGAGCTGCAAATCGATGAAATCTAAATTCTCTGGCATTTCCCCGAGTTTTGGCATTTTTCCCTACCTAGCGCGATTTCTTGCTGTTTGTGCCTTCATTCTTGCACAATAATGGCGAGAAAAATATCCCCATTTGTGGCATGTTGCGTCCATTCCGGAGGCCTTCATGACTGTCCAATCGCTTCGCGCTGCCATTTCTGTCCGTCTCTTTGCCGATGAGGCTTCGCTGGTGAAGGAACTGGCGGCGGAAGCGTTGCTCAGTCCTGAAGACAGGAAGCGCGTTGCCGATCTGGCCAAGGTTCTGGTGGCAGCGGTGCGCGCCAATCGCCAGGCCCAGGGCGGCATTGATGCTTTCATGCAGGAATATTCGCTGTCCTCGGAGGAGGGCGTGGTGTTGATGTGTATGGCAGAAGCGCTCTTGCGCATCCCTGACGTGGAAACCGCCGACAAGCTGATTGCCGACAAGATCGGCGGCAAGGATTGGGAAGGCCATCTCGGCCAGTCGGAATCGTTGTTTGTGAATGCCTCGGCCTGGGGCCTGATGCTTACGGGCAGGATTGTTGAGCTTGGCAAGGGCACGAAATTCGATACGGCGGGCTATCTCAAACGCCTGATCACACGTTCCGGCGAGCCCGTCATTCGCAGTGCCATGAAACAGGCCATGCGGATCATGGGGAAACAATTTGTGCTGGGCCGCACCATTGAAGAGGCCTTGGGCATTGCTAGGCCTTTAGAGGCGGAAGGTTACCGTTTTTCCTATGACATGCTTGGGGAGGCTGCATTTACGGCAGATGACGCGAAGAAGTATTTTGCCTCCTATAAATCGGCCCTACAAAAACTTGGCGCCAAGTCGACAGGCGCAAATGTTTTTTCGCGGCCGTCGATTTCCGTGAAGTTGTCGGCCCTGCACCCGCGTTATGAGGTCAAGCAAGAGGTGCGTGTTCGCACGGAGCTTTTGCCGCAAATCATTGAGCTTGCTGTGCTCGCGAAGTCTCTGAACGTTGGCCTCACCATTGATGCAGAAGAAGTGAACCGGCTCGATCTGTCGCTCGACCTGTTTGAGAATTTGGCTTCTGAACCACGGTTGAAGGATTGGAATGGGCTGGGCCTTGCGGTGCAGGCCTATGGCAAGCGGGCCAAACCGGTATTGGAGTGGCTGGCAGACCTTGCGAAAACACATCATCGGGTTCTGCCCGTCCGTCTGGTAAAGGGGGCCTATTGGGATACGGAAATCAAGCGGGCGCAGGAGGCGGGGCTTGAGGCCTATTCGCTGTTCACCCGCAAGGTTTCAACCGATGTGAGCTACCTGGCCTGCGCAAAACTCCTGCTGGCCAGCCGGAATTTGTTTTATCCGCAGTTTGCCACTCACAACGCTCACAGCATTGCAGCAATCAGAGTGATGGCGGGCGAGCAGGGGGGCTATGAGTTCCAGCGGCTCCATGGCATGGGGCAAGCGCTGTATGAGCAGGTGGTTGGTTCCAACAAGATGAATTTGCCGTGCCGCATCTATGCACCCGTGGGGAGCCACGAGGATTTGCTGGCCTATCTGGTGCGCAGGCTGCTTGAGAATGGTGCCAACACCTCCTTCGTCAATCGCTTGGCCGATGATGATGCGCCCATTGCTGATATCATCGCTGATCCGGTGATGGAAGTCGGTGCTCTTACGCAAATTTCGCATCCCCGTATTCCTGCCCCCCGGAACATTTTTGATGGACGTATGAGCTCAGCGGGCGTGCCCCTGTGGGATGATTCCACGCGCGCCAAAATTGTGGAGGGCATCAAACGCGAATTGTCGAAGCCCGTTGAAGCTTCAACCCTTGTTGATGGCATGGCCCATCGTGGCGGTCCGTTGCGTAACATCAATGCACCCCATGACAACCGGGTGAATGTCGGCGTTGCCCATGAGGCGGATGAAAAGGCCGTGGCCCAGGCCATGGCATCGGCATCCAAGCACCAGCATGTTTGGGATTTGCGCGGCGGCGCGGCTCGCGCTGCAATTCTTGAAGGTGCTGCCTCGCTTTACGAAGGAAAATCGGCGCGGCTCATGGCGCTGCTGGTGCAGGAGGCGGGAAAGACCCTTGACAATGCGCTTTCCGATCTGCGTGAAGCCGTGGATTTTCTGCGCTACTATGCGATGCAGGCAAGGACGGAATTTTCCGGAGCCTTGCGCCTGCCGGGGCCAACGGGTGAAAGCAATGAACTTACGCTGCATGGCCGCGGCGTGTTCGCCTGTATCGCCCCATGGAATTTTCCGCTGGCGATATTCACCGGCCAAGTCGCCGCTGCACTGGCTGCGGGTAACGCTGTTGTCGCAAAGCCTGCTGAGCAAACGCCGCTCGTGGCTTACGAAGCTGTAAAACTTCTGCACCTTGCCGGTGTTCCCCCATCAATCCTGCATTTCCTGCCCGGCGATGGGGCGCGTATTGGCAAGACCCTTCTCGCACATCCTGCCCTTTCAGGGGTGGCCTTCACGGGTTCCAACGAAACGGCCTCGCTCATAAACCGTGCACTGGCGGCGCGTGAGGGAGCGTTTGTTTCGCTCATTGCGGAAACCGGCGGCATGAATGCCATGATCGTTGACAGTTCGGCACTTCCAGAACAAGCGGTGCGTGATGTCCTTGCCTCCGCCTTTGACAGTGCGGGGCAACGCTGTTCAGCGGCGCGCCTGTTGTTTGTGCAGGATGATGTGGCACCCCGTGTTATCACCATGCTGAAGGGCGCCATGGCCGAGCTTTGCATTGGTGATCCCCTAGACTACGCAACCGATATTGGTCCGGTCATTGATGCGGAAGCGCGTGAGAAACTCAGTACGCACAAAGCGCAGATATCCAAACAGGCGAAAACTATTCTTGATCTAGCGCTGCCTGCACAGTGCAAGCACGGCACCTTTGTTTCACCTGCAGCCTATGAACTGGACTCAATTGCAGGCCTGAAGCGTGAAGTCTTCGGCCCCATCCTGCATGTGGTGCGCTTTGCCGGAAACCGCATTGCGCAGGTCTGTGATGCGCTGAATGCAACGGGCTTTGGTCTCACCCTTGGCCTCCACACGCGTATTGAAAGCACGGTTAATGAAGTGCGAAAACGCGTGCGGGTGGGAAACATGTATGTGAACCGTAACCAGATTGGCGCCGTTGTGGGGGCGCAACCCTTTGGTGGCGAAGGCCTTTCTGGCACGGGGCCAAAAGCGGGCGGGGGCCATTATATGCACCGTTTTGCCACGGAACGCGTCTGTTCAACCGACACAACGGCCTCAGGCGGAAACGCGGCGTTGATGTCCATGGAAACAGCTGCAAAAAATTGACTCAAATTCGAGCTATCTTTCTCTGGTATTTACCCTCTTACGTAACGCTCTCTTTAGGGCGGGCACTTATCCTCGAAAATCGAAGGGATTTGTGATGTCGATAGCAGATTTTGATCTTGCGCTGGAGCCCAAAAGTGCTTTTGCCTCCTTTGAGGAGGCAACACACTATCTGGAAGACGTATGCGCGCGCATGAAGATCAATCATCTCTCCTATTGGCTGGTGCATTCCATTGATGGGACGCCCGATCAGGTGACGTGGGTTGCAACCTATGATCCGGCCTATATGAGCTTCTACATGGCGAACTATACGCCGCTGGGAGATCGTGGATTTGAAATTGCCATCACTGAAAATCTGGTCCTTGATTGGGCCGGCGACGACCCGTCGGGGCAGGACCTGTTGCCGACCGCGCATAAATACGGAATCACCAAGTATGGAATTTCCTTCCCGCTTCGAGATGGCGAATTTGGCGACGTGATGTTTTCCGTGAACGTCAAAAGCAATGACGCGGAATGGGAATTGTTGCAGGAAGATCTCATTGCGAAGTTCCGTCCCTTTGCCGTCTACTTTCATAGCCGGGCAAAGCCGCTCATCCAGTCGCGCAAATTCGCGGAAATCAATTTCGCGGCTTAGGGCTCGTCCATAAATAACTGAGTCATAATTGCGACACGGGGGCGTAGAACCGCTTGCGAGGGATTCACAAGAGAGAATCTCTTGCCATAACGTCGCCGGATGATTCGAACCGCCCAAGCGCGCGTCATCGGCAAG
>CAZAMS010000125.1:0-18201 GCA_964486305.1 uncultured Aestuariivirga sp. | reverse complement strand
AACGTAGCAGCACTTAGCAAGGTCCATCGTTCGGGGAGACCTGGCCACGACCTTGTTATCACTAACGACGACCCACTGGACCGCCGCAACAAGCTCGTCAGGCTGACTCCTAAGGGTGTGACGCTACTGTCCTCAATCTTGGAAGACTTAGAGGAGGGCTTCGATGGCCATACGTAAAAGGGGGGTAAGCTTCCAAGCTGACTTCATGCTGGGCGGCACCGTTGATCATGAATTCACAACCGTTGAAGATGTGGCCGAAATCGCCTACCTGTTTGCGGCCTTCCCCACCAATGCGCTCACCGGTCAATCCCTCGTCGTCAGCCATGGCTGGTTTATGGAATGAGGCCAGATCGAGCGCTGGCGGCAAGCTCGGCCAGATTGTTAAAGAGGTGGCCTCTGTCGGCAATTCTGGTCCCCGCAATCTCAAAACTGCCCTCATAAACCTGAACCCCGCCAAGGGCTTCGTAAAAGGCGGAAGCCTGATTGCTGCCGACCATGGACAAGACGATAAGGTTGCGCCCGCCTTTCGAAAGCCAGAAGCGGGCCGCGGCGGCAATGAGACTGCGCCCGATCCTCCAGCCATGATAGGCTTTGAGAATATAGATCGCGAGGATTTCCCCATCGGCGCCCTTGCCGGCGCCTTCGCGCGCCGGACCACATGAAACAAAACCAGCGATCCGTCCGCCATCGCGGGCAACAAGTGTGAAAATTTGCGGATCAGAAACCGTTTGCCGCCATTGCACGATCTTTGCGTCGATTGACAGGTTCTTCAGAAATTCAGCGGGCAAAAGGTCCGCATAGGATTCCTGCCAACACTGCACATGAACGCGGGCAATCTCCTCCACATCAGCAAGCGCTGGCTCATCGAATACAATTCTCAAGCGGTCTCCATGGCCTTCAGCCTATCCCAATTCTCATCATGACCGCGCTTGACGCGGTCATCTTCTCTGCTCAGGCCAATGAATAGAATAATTCATCCCAACTAGGACTCATCTTTTCGATCAACTCAATTTTCCATTTTCGGGGCCAGTGCTTGATGTTCTTCTCATGCTGTACCGCGTCCATGAACAATGCATATTCCTCGTAGAAAACCAACCGGCGCAATCCATACCTGCTCGTGAATCCTGCGATTGCACCCTCACGATACTCAAGGGCGCGCCTGCCAATATTGGTGGTGACGCCCGTCTAGAGCACCCCACGCGGTCGATTTGTCATGATGTAACAAATGCTGGATGCTATGGCCCATTGAATGCAAAGAAGATGACCGCGTCAAGCGCGGTCATGATGAGAGAGGTGTTGTTGCTATGATCTCCCTAATCGAGCTTTTCCAGCTCATCAATCATGCCGGAGATCACCGACAGCCCCTTCTGCCAGAACTCAGGATTGGTAGCATCAAGGCCGAAGGGTTTCAGAAGCTCCGCGTGATGCTTGGTGCCGCCCGCCTTCAGCATGGTGAAGTACTTCTCCTGAAAGCCGCCTTCGCTTTCCTGGTAACGCGCATAGAGCGAGTTCACCAGGCAGTCACCAAAGGCATAGGCATAGACATAAAACGGCGAATGGATGAAATGCGGGATATAGGTCCAGAAGGTTTCATAGCCAGGGCCAACTTGAATTGAATCGCCCAGGCTTTCCGCCTGAATCTCCAGCCAGATCGTGTTTATTTTATCGGGCGTTAGCTCGCCCTCTTTACGTGCCGTGTGAACCTTGCGCTCAAAAGTATAGAACGCAATCTGGCGCACCACTGTGTTGATCATGTCTTCAACTTTGGAAGCCAGGAGAATTTTGCGCTTCTTCGGGTCCGTGGTTTGTCGCAGCAGCGCCTGGAAGGTGAGCATTTCACCAAACACGCTTGCTGTCTCTGCCAGCGTCAGTGGCGTCGACGCCATCAATGCACCCTGCTTCGCCGCCAGCACCTGATGCACGCCATGACCCAACTCGTGAGCCAGCGTCATCACATCGCGCGTCTTGCCAAGATAATTGAGCAACACGTAAGGATGCGCCGAAGGAACGGTGGGATGGGCAAAGGCACCCGGTGCCTTGCCGGGCCGAACCGGTGCATCAATCCACTTCTTGTCAAAGAAGGTCTTGGCGATGGCCGCCATCTCCGGTGAAAATTCCCCGTAGGCCGAGAGCACCATCTTCTCTGCATCCGCCCAAGGCACCTCGCGCGTATCTTCCGTTGGCAACGGCGCATTGCGGTCCCAATGCATGAGCTTGTCCTTGCCCAGCCACTTCGCCTTCATTTTGTAATAGCGATGCGACAGCTTGGGGTATGCCGCACGAACCGCGGCCACAAGTGCATCAACGACTTCCGGTTCCACCCGGTTTGAAAGATGGCGCGCCTCGGCAATATCCTTGAAGCCCCGCCAGCGGTCAGAAATATCCTTGTCCTTCGCCAGCGTATTGGTGATCAGAGTAAAGAGCCGCTGGTTCTCCTTGAAGATTTTCGCCAAAGCATCGGCGCCTGCCTTGCGCTTGGCCTCGTTCGGGCTTTGCAGAAGATTAAGCGTCGGCTCAATAGCCAGAGATTCACCTCCTACATCAAAGCGCAGGTCCGCCATGGTTTCATCAAACAGGCGGTTGAAGGCGCCATAGCCCGTCTGGGATTTCTCGAGGAACAGTTCCTCCAGCTTGTCTTCAAGCTGATAGGGTTTCTCTTTCCGCAAGTTTTCAATCCACGGGCGATAGTGATTGAGCGCCGGGACCTGCATGGATTTTTCAAGAGCGGCATCATCAATGCGATTGAGCTCAAGTTCAAAGAACAGGAGCTGGGTGGATATATCCGTGAGCTTGGAACTCACATCACCATAAAATTTTCCCCGCGCCGCATCCGTCGTGTCGCCCACATAATAGAGTTGAGCATAGGATCCGGTGCGTCCGAGCAAATCGGAAATGGTTTCGTAAGCTTGAAGTGCCTCCGCAAGGTCAGTACCTGAAAGCTGCGCAAGTTTCCCCTTGTATTTTTCCGCAAATTTTTTGGCATCCGCCTCGCCCTTTTGCATGTCGGCCTTAAAAGCCGCCGCATCGGGCGCAGCATAGAGGTCGGCCAAGTTCCATTCAGGCAAATTCCCAAGAGCAGCAAAAGCAGTCATGTCAATTCCTTGTTAACAATTCGCTTTCCATATGGCCCATGCCAGCAATTTCGGCAACCTGCTGAATTTGTCCCCAAATAATCTACTTCATTAACAGGGCCTTTACCCTTCGCTGCGAAAGTAAGGAGAACAGGGAAAGCAAAGCAAACAAATTCAAGGGGCTCTTGTTGCTGGCCGCGCCTGAAATTGGCCTTATGAAGATGAGTTGATTAAACAGCATGGCTTCTCGCATACTGATTGTTGAAGACGATCCTGCCCAACGCCGCATACTGGAAGAACTGGTCAAACGGATTGGATTTGATTCAATAGCCGCAGATGGCGGCATCAAAGGCATTGAAGCCTTGAATGGCCCAAATGGCGGCGGCATTGAACTGGTCATACTTGACCTCATGATGCCCGGCATGGATGGGCTCGAATTCATTGAAAAAATGCAGGGCATTCGCGGCGATCTGCCCGTCATCGTGCAAACCGCCCAAGGCTCCATCGAAACTGTGATCAAGGCGATGCGCGCCGGCGCCGATGATTTTGTGGTGAAGCCCATTTCACCCGAACGCTTGAAAATTTCCATTCAAAATTTGTTAAAGGTCAACGCGCTGACCGAAGAAGTAAAGCGCCTGAACAAAAAAGTGGGCGGCTCGCTGAGTTTCAGTGACCTTATCGCCTCCTCACCCGCCATGACCAATGTCCTGCGGCTCGGCCGTCGTGGTGCCCAATCAAATATTCCTATCCTGATTGAAGGGGAATCGGGCGTTGGCAAGGAAATGATTGCCCGCGCCATCCAGGGTGAAAGCGAACGCGCCGGCCGGCCTTTTGTGGCGGTCAACTGCGGGGCAATTCCTGAAAATCTCGTTGAATCCATTCTTTTCGGCCACGAGAAAGGCGCCTTCACCGGGGCCACCAGCAGGCATAGTGGCAAGTTTCAGGAAGCCGATGGCGGCACCCTGTTCCTTGATGAAGTTGCAGAACTTCCCCTTGATATGCAGGTGAAGCTGCTGCGTGCCATTCAGGAAGGCGAAATTGACCCCGTGGGCTCGCGGAAATCCGTCAAAGTGAATATCCGGCTGATTTCAGCCACCAATCGCAACATGATTGAAATGGTCAAGGCCGGTCAGTTCCGTGAAGATCTCTACTACCGCCTGAATGTCTATCCCATGATGGTGCCGCCACTGCGCGACCGCAAAGACGACATTCCGGCTCTCGTTGAACATTTCATTACGCGGCTTTCCGCCGAAGAGGGCCGCAAGGTTCGTGGCATTTCGCCCAATGCCCTGCCCATGTTGCAGGCCTACGGATGGCCTGGCAATGTGCGCCAGCTCGAAAACACCATCTTCCGCGCCATCGTATTGTGTGAGAGCGATGTTTTGGAGATCCAGGATTTTCCGCAAATCGCTTCACTTGTCGAAGGCTACGAAATCATCGTGCCTCCGGCACCTTCACTAGCCAAAAAACCAAACATCCCCGTGGGCCCGGCAATGACAGGTGGAATTCAACCCATCGGTCGTTCCGCTGGCAATCAGGTAAGCGATGGCATGGCCCTCGGCATTCCCGCCGTGACCGATGGCGGCCATATCCGCAAGCTGGAGGAAGTGGAAGCCGACATGATCCGCCTGGCACTCAACCGCTACCGCGGCCAAATGTCGGAAGTTGCGCGAAAATTGGGTATTGGACGGTCAACGCTCTATCGAAAAATGCGGGATTTAGGCCTCGACGAAGCAACGGGGTAACAGTCACAACATAATTACAAAGGGAACTCTTCACCCAGTTGAATAGTTGTTATCTCAATACTAATTTGCTAATCTAGAATCGAAAAGGTGCAATTTTGATACACAAGCTTCTGTTGAAGCTCTCTGTTGCCGCGATTGCTGTGTCCTTTACCGGACAGAGTGTGCTGGCCGACACATACGGAAACAGGAACAAGGGCTTTTTTGAGAGCCTGTTTGGCGCTCCAAAATACAAGAAGCCCCGCAGAACCATCCTTCCCTGGTGGAAAAACGATGGTGGTGTGAACTTTATATATGGCAATGGTTATGGCGACGAAGATTACAGTGACCCCGAGCCAATGCCGGGCAAGGGAATGGGAAACCTCACCTATGTTCCCCCCAAGCTGGTCCCGCTGGCCGATCCCGTGTTTTCAATATTGACCGCTGCCGATGCCCAAAGCCAGGCCATTCTGGCTGAACTTTCCGCCTCCAGACCGATAGTTCGAGTTCCTCTGATAGAGCGTCAGCCGATTCTTGATCTCTACAGGAATGCCGGATTCAAGCCCCTTTGGTTGACTGGCAGCGCGCCCTCAGAACGCGCCAAGAGCGTACTCGCTTTTGCTGCCAAGACTTCTGAAGACGGATTGGAGCCCCTTGCCTATCTCCCAAGGGGACTAAGCTCGTTCGACAACATCACCGAACAGCTGGGTACCGATTTCCAGACGTTGGCGCAATTCGACATCGCAATGACAGCGGCCACACTTAAACTGGCCCGCGAAATTTCTGGCGGCCAGTTCGATCCAAATCTCCTGTCCCGCTATAATGACATTACGCCTGAGCGCATCGATGCGGGCCAGGCTCTTAGGGTTCTGGCGTGGACACCGTTTCCTGAGGCCTATTTGAATAGTCTCATGCCAAGGCACCCTTACTATGGGCTGATGAAAGCTGAGCTGGCAAAACTTCGTGCCAGTAAAACAAAGCCTGCCTACGAGAAAATTGCCGAAGGGAAACCAGTCAAGGCAGGAGGCTCTGATCCGCGCATATCGCTGATTCGTGACCGCATGCTGGACTTAGGCTTTCTGAGCAGCGAAGAAGGCATTGTTGCGCCCGAGCTTTCAAATAAACTGGATACCGAACTTTCGACAGCCCTGAAAAAATTTCAGAAGTCAGTCAAGCTCCGCCAGACCGGCAAGCTTGATTTGGCAACCGTGAAGAATCTCAATGGCGATACCAGTCAGAGAGATATCCAACGCCTCGTTTACAATATGGAACGCTTGCGCTGGCTGCCCAAGAATCTCGGCAAGCGCTTTGTTTTCGTAAACCAGCCTGCCTTTGAAGTCCGTGTCATGGACCAGGGCAAAGAGGTTTGGCGCAGCAATGTGATTGTCGGCAAACCCTTGAACCAGACCTCGGCATTCCACGATGAAGTGGAAACCGTGGTGTTCAACCCATCCTGGGGCGTGCCGCAGTCGATCATCGTCAATGAATACCTGGGGAAACTTCGCCGCGATCCCAGTTATCTTGATCGCCAGGGTTTCAAGGTCATCGCTCCGAATGGCGAAGTTATTCCTTCACGCTACATCGATTGGGCCGCCTATGGCGACAGGCCTCCGTTTGGGGTTCAGCAGCCACCAGGAAAAGGAAACGCCTTGGGTGAACTCAAGTTCCTGTTCCCCAACAAGCATGACATTTATATGCACGACACCCCGACAAAGAATCTCTTTGCCGAGTCAACCCGCACCTTCAGCCATGGCTGCATCCGGGTTCAAAACCCGCGTGAATTTGCAACAGTTCTTTTGGGCTGGGACCGCACCAGAATCGATAGTGAAACAGATAGCCGCAGGAGCCAATCTGTAGCGCTCAGCCGAAAGATACCGGTTCACATCACCTATTTTACCGCATGGCCTGATTCTTCCGGAAAGATAAGCTATTTCAATGATATATATGAGCGCGACGAGGCCATGGAGAAAGCTTTGACGGCGCTGGCTGCAGCACGGGAAGCCAATTCAACGCAGAAACTCGTGCAAAACTGACGTTTCTGGCAAAATTGCCGCTGCGAACAGGCACTTTAAGTGCCTGTTAATAATAATAATTCATTCTAATTGTATGCAATGGGTGCCTCAGGGTGGCCATATTCTTGTCTGATGTCCTAATTGGGTGTAAGTCGTCCCCAGGGCGACATATGCTTGGACGGGGAATTTAAGGGGAATCGGGGGCCTTCCACCCGATGTGTGTTTGCGTATGGTAGTGGGTTTGCGGGACTTTGGATATCGTCGGACATTGATAAAGCGTGTGAAAAAACTCTTGGCTTCAGCCGCCATCGTTGCAGCGTTGTCTGTTGCTGCGGGGTGGAGTCTTGGCACACCGACAATTGCTGGCGGTGAAACCCGCACGGTTTCTCTCTATCATATACATACCAAGGAAAGCATCACCGTCACCTACATGGTGAAGGGCCGCTATGTTCCATCGGCCATGAAGAAGATCAATTATCTGATGCGCGATTGGCGCCGTAACGAAGTCGTCACCATTGATCCCAAGACGGTCGACTTGATCTGGGAACTGCATGCCGATTTGGGCTCGCGCGCGCCGATTCACATCGTCTGCGGCTATCGTTCACCAAAAACCAATGCTTTCCTGAAACGCGTTGGCCGCAACGTGGCCAAGAAGAGCCAACACATGATTGGCAAGGCCATCGATCTTTATTTCCCTGATGTGCCCACCAAGAAAATCCGCAACAGCGCCCTCGTCCGGAAAGTTGGTGGCGTTGGCTATTATCGCAGCTCCGGCGGCCCAACCGGATTTGTGCATCTCGACTCGGGCAATGTCCGCCATTGGGGACCCGCCATCGGCAAGACCGAAATGGCCCAGATTTTCCGCGACGGCCGCAAAACGCTTGGTGCCCGAGTTAACCGCAAGGATTCTGTCGCGGTTGCATCCTCTGATGCAGATGAAGCAGCTGCTGCCCTTGAGGCCGCCTATGAAGGTGTTGATGAAGATTTGGCAACCCTGAGCGAGCAGGCCAGCAAATCTCTTGCCTCTCCAACCGCAAAACCTGTTCAGGAAATTCCGAAGGAAATCGTTCAAGGCTATCCTGTTCCGAAGCCACGGCCCAAGCCCCTTGAAATTCTGGTCATGGCGGCAGCCAGTATGGATATCTCGGACCTGAATATTGAACCAACCTCGGCCCCACCGCCAAACCAGGTACTCAAATCCAAGCCCTCGGTCATTGCTGACAATCTGGGCGTTGTTGAAGCTGCCAAAACACTGCTTGAACAACAAACCCTTGCTCAAATGTCAAATGCCTCTGCAAAAGGCAGCTTTGCCGATGCAGTGCGCGACGGAACCGCTGAAGGTGTGCCATTGATCAAGCCGCAAATGGCATCTTTTGATGACATCAATTGGTGGCCAGTGCAGACCTTGTCTGATCCTGAGCAAGCTATTCGCCGCGATGGCGCGCCGCAGGAATTCACCACAAACGAGAATTCGCTTTTGCCCAGCGCCCAGGCCCAGCCTGTTTCGGCTGCCTCCGCCAGCCTGCAACGGCCAATCATCATAGCGCAGAATTCGGCCATTCCTTTTGACAAAGGTGACGTGCTGGTTGTCAATCGCAGCGGCAAGGGAAACCTGCCGGAAAATCTCCGTTTGGATCAGCCAGGCTTTCAGGAAATCGGCCAGCTCGAAACGGACTGATCAGGCGGCCTGCTCTGTTTCACCGGGAATCATGCCTAGCGCCTGCAGATACAGATCAAGCATCGCTTCTTCTTCTTCGCGCTCATTTGCATCCTTCTTGCGGAGCGAAATCACTTTACGCAGAACTTTCGTATCAAAGCCATTGCCCTTGGCCTCAGCGTAAACTTCCTTGATATCGGCAGAGATAGTCTTTTTTTCCTCCTCAAGGCGTTCAATGCGTTCAACAATGCTTTTCAACTGTCCCTGGGCGAAACTGGATTTGTTATTCACGTCTGAAGCCTCCAAAAAATCTAATGCTTTTCATTTTTATCAAAAGCCGCCTTCTGCACATCATTGGCAGCCTTCTGGAAGCGCGCCTTCCATTCCTCTTGCGGCATGCCATAAACCATGGTTCTGGCCTCTTCGCGGGCAACATCCAGGCCCCGCTTCCTGGCCGCAGCCTCAAACCAGTTTGACAGGCAGTTCCGGCAAAAGCCTGCGAGGTTCATCATGTCGATGTTTTGCACATCGCTGCGCTTGCGCAAATGCTCCAAAAGCCTGCGGAATACCGCGGCTTCCAGCTCCATTTGTGTCTTTTGATCGTGTTTCATATAGGTCCCGTACGCCCTTCATAACGGCTTATCTTAACCTTACCAGTAGGGGCGACAACTCATCCACACCTGATTTGGAAAACGTTAGAAGTTCATGCTATAGGCTCCCAAACATGTGTAATGCCAATACTTTGCCAAACTTGCCCACCGGATTAAAAGGAATGTCATGAGCGATTCGAGATTTTTGCTGGGCGGCCAAAGAATGGTTCGAGCGTTCACCCTAGGCGCAAGCGTCCTGGTGCTGCTAGGCTTTGCCGGCACCCCGGCCCGCGCTGACCTTAAGCTTTGCAACAACACCGCAAGCCGCGTGGGCGTGGCCATTGGCTACAAGGACCGGGAAGGCTGGGCCAGCGAAGGCTGGTGGACCGCCGAACCCCAGAAATGCCTGACACTTCTCAAAGGCACACTGATTGCCCGCTACTATTATGTTTACGCCGTGGACTACGACAAGGGCGGCTCTTGGGGCGGCAAGGCGATGATGTGCATTCGTGACAAGATTTTCACCATTCGCGGCATCGATAGCTGCACCGAGCGCGGCTATCAGAAAACCGGCTTCTTCGAGGTCGATACATCCGAGGAAATTGACTGGACGATTTCCTTGTCTGGCGAAAAGACCAGCCAGGGACAATAGGCTCACGTGCGCAGAAACCGTAAAGTAAAAATCCTCGCAACCCTTGGGCCTGCCTCTTCAAGCGCGGAAATGATCGAGAAGCTTTTTGTGGCCGGCGCGGATGTTTTCCGTATCAACATGAGCCACACCTCCCATGCCCTGCTGAAGGAGCTGCATGGCTGCATCCGCAATATCGAAAGCAAGGTGAACCGGCCCATAGGAATCCTCGCGGACTTGCAGGGACCGAAGATCCGAATTGGCACCTTCAAGGACAAGGAAGTTGTCATCAAGGCGGGAGATACATTCGCGTTTGATACGGATGAAACACCAGGCGACGCAAAACGCGTTCACCTGCCGCACCCTGAAATTTTTGCTTCGGTAAAAGTCGGTGATTTCCTTTTGCTCAATGATGGCCGGCTGCGCGTGGAAATCACCGGTATTTCGCCAAACCGCATTGATACCACCATCATTTTTGGCGGCACGCTTTCAAACCGCAAGGGCGTGAACCTGCCCAATACGCTTTTGCCAATCCCTGCCCTGACCGAAAAAGACCGCGCCGATCTTGAGGCAGCAGCCAGCATTGGCGTGGAGTGGATTGCGCTTTCATTCGTGCAGCGGCCTGAAGATGTGGCAGAGGCTCGCGCGCTCATCGCCGGCCGCGCCGGTGTGATGGCAAAAATTGAAAAGCCCTCTGCCCTCCTCTGCCTCGAAGACATCCTGAAAGTTTCCGACGGCATCATGGTGGCCCGTGGTGATTTGGGCGTTGAGCTTCCTTTGGAAACCGTGCCGGCGCGCCAGAAGCAGCTGACACGGGCCGCACGGCGGGCTGGAAAACCCGTTGTTGTGGCAACCCAAATGCTGGAATCAATGATCGTTGAGCCTGTGCCGACGCGCGCTGAAGTTTCAGACGTGGCTACCGCCGTTTACGAAGGCGCCGATGCCATAATGCTGTCGGCTGAAAGTGCCGCCGGCGCCTGGCCGGAAAAAGCCGTGGCCACCATGGACAAGATTGCCCAGTCGGCTGAAGGTGACAGTTTCTATCGCGGCATCATGAATGCCCAGCGCAATGACCCGCAGCCAACCACGGCAGACGCCATATCCACCGCGGCACGCTCGATTTCTGAAACCCTGTCGGTAGCTGCCATCGTGAGTTACACGGAATCAGGCTCAACCGCCATGCGGGTGGCCCGTGAACGGCCTAACGTTCCCATCATCACCTTGACGCCAATTCCGGCAACGGCCAGAAGGTTGGCCCTTGCCTGGGGCCAGCACTGCATACTCACGCCAAACGCTGATAACCTCGAACACATGATCGACACTGCTTGCCAATTCGCTTTCTCTGAAGGTTTTGCCGAGGAAGGGCAGCGCATCATCATCACCGTTGGTGTGCCATTGGGTGCGCCAGGGGCCACCAACATGCTGCGCATCGCTGAGATTGGTAAGGAGAAAGTTCCGAATTAAATATCCTGTTCGCGCTTTGCTAATTCCTGGACAGCATTCTTGACCCCCGTCATGTTGGGATTCATTTGCAGCGCCTCTCGAAAGGCAGCGAGCGCCGCGCCCCATTTTTCCTGGCGTTGATAAATCATGCCACGGCCCGCCAGCGCCCCGAAATGGCGCGGTTCCAGATCAAGAACTTTCTCGATGTCAGCGAGCGAGGCATTATAATTGCCGAGCATGAAGTGCAGCGTGGCGCGCCTGTTCCAGGCTTCCGCATAGGTGGGATAGGCCGCAATAATGCGGTCCAGAATTTCAAGCGATGCGGAATTTTCCGCAGCTCCCATGGCCACAACCGCCTGGCCCAGCAGAACCTCTGCAGTGGGCGAATCAGACCGCGACCAAAGCTCCCAAATTTTCTCTTCCGTAGCTTTTGCCGCTTGCTCACTAGATGATTTATGGAGACTGGCAAAAAGCCTGTCCAGGGCCTCTTCGCGAATTTCCCGGGCGGTGAATTTTTGCAGGGGAATATTGGTTTCTTCACCGTCCCGCGCCAAGGCTGGGGCCGCGAAAATCACAAAACCAACTAAAATGCACAGAGCGCGTGAATATCTCATGGGGCGCAGTATAGCGCACAAATCGCGTCATTAAAACGCCAACCGCGCCCGAATGAATGGCCGCAGCTTCAAATCCTCGTCAATATAAAGGGTTAGCCCTGACGCGCCTTGAAGCGCGGGTTGGTCTTGTTAATGATGTAAACCCGACCCTTGCGGCGCACCAGCTTGTTGTCGCGGTGGCGCTTGATTAGGGACTTGAGAGAATTGCGGACTTTCATAACTTCACCTAAATATGGGACGTATCCCCTGAATTTGGGCGGACCATAGTGATGGCGCCCTAGCCTGTCAACTCAAACGCCAAAGTCCTGATAATGAAGCAAAATATCGTTGAAATGCTACTTACCTATGGCGGATTGGCGCTCGGGCTGGCGTTGGTGGCCATTATGGTCTGGATCGAAAGACGACCGCGCAAATCCCTCGAGCCAAGACTGGTGCCCACCACGCCTCTCATGTTTCTGGGCGCCTTCATCTGCCTTGTAGCTGTGGTTCACATCGTTAATTCCCTTGGAATTCACACTGGACGCTAGATCACGATCACTTTGGGATGGGGCATCCCAAAGTGATAAACGTGATCGTCGCATTAATTCTGGCGCGTGATCGGACGGTTAACCGGATTCCACTTAACCTGATCACGCGCTAGGATTTATAGAGTCCGGCATAGGTCTGGCGCAGGAGGCTCTTCTGCACCTTGCCCATGGCATTACGGGGAAGTTCCGGAACGGCGATGATTCGTTTTGGCACCTTGAATTTGGCCAGCCTCTTCTGAAGCCCGGCAATCATCCCCTGCTCATCGAGGATGGAATGACCAGCCTTCAGAACCACAAGCGCGGTCACACCCTCTCCCAGATCCGGGTGCGGGACACCGATCACTGCGGATTCCAGTACCTCAGGAAATTGGTCAATCTCCATTTCAATTTCCTTCGGGTACACATTGAAGCCGCCCGTGATGACAAGGTCCTTGCCCCGCCCGGAAATCGTCAAATAGCCCTGCCCGTCAAACGAACCGAGATCGCCAGTGATAAAAAATCCATCGGGCCGAAATTCCAAGGCGGTTTTCTCGGGGTTTCGCCAATAGCCTTTAAAAACATTAGGTCCACGCACCTCAATCATTCCAGTTTCACTCGGCGGAAGGGATGCACTGGTAGCAGGATCACTTACGCGTATCTCAATTCCCGGCAGTGGCAACCCCACGGTTCCGGCCCGACGTTCACCCCGGTAAGGGTTGGAGGTGTTCATGTTTGTCTCAGTCATGCCAAATCGCTCCAGAATGGCATGACCCGTTTCCTTCTCAAAGGCGCGATGAGTTTCCGTCAATAGCGGCGCCGATCCCGAAATGAACAGACGCATGTGTTTGACGCTTTCGCGCGTCAGCCCTTCATGGTTGAGAAGCCGCGTGTAAAATGTCGGCACCCCCATCAGGGATGTGGCTTGTGAAAACAGCGAGATCACCTCACCCACATCAAACTTGCGCCGGAATAAAAGACTGCCACCGCTGAGCAAAACCGTGTTGGTGGCGGTGAACAGCCCGTGGGTGTGGTAAATCGGAAGGGCGTGAATGAGCACATCCTGAGGCCCAAAGCCCCACGCTTCGGCGAGCGTCAAGGCATTCGAGGCAAGATTGCCATGGGTGAGAAGCGCTCCTTTGGACTTGCCAGTGGTTCCCGATGTATAGAGCAGCGCAATCGCATCATCCCAGTTCAAAGCCGCATCATGGAATAAAGTCGGCAAATTTTGATACGCCTCAACCAGAGTTCCCCCACCCCGATCATCAAGTGTGAGAACCATGCTGGAGAATTTTGACAGAGCCTCAAGCTTTTCGGGTTCGCAAATGATAAGCGAAGGCTCCGCGTCTTTGACAAAATATTCCACTTCTGTCGCCGTATAGGCGGTGTTGAGGGGTAGAAAAATTGCACCCAACCTAGCGCATGCCAAAAAGATTGCCAGCGCTTCCACACTCTTGCCAACTTGAACCGCAACCCGGTCCCCGGCTTTCACGGACTGTGTCGCAAGCGCATTGGCGATGCGGCCTGCAAGGGACCAATAATCCCCATAGGTGAATTCGCGGCCATCATCGCTGCGGATAAAAACGGCATCCGGCACCAGCATTCTTTCGCGAACAAGTGCCGGAAAATTCTTGATTCCGGAATTTCTTACCTCATCCCAAACCGTCAATCGATTTACCCCTGAAAGTCGAAATGAACTAAATAGTTACTATTGCAGCATTGCCCGCTTCTGATACTCTAACTGCTTCTGAAGCCCTAGTTCAATCCTCGAAAGCCGTCAGGGACATCATGGAATATGACTATGTGATCGCGGGAGGCGGATCGGCAGGCTGCACCCTTGCGGCCCGTCTCAGCGAGGATGCCCAGGTTAAGGTATTACTGCTGGAAGCCGGTGGAAGTGATTGGAATCCCTTGTTTCACTGGCCTGCGGGCTTCGCCAAGATGACCAAGGGAATTGGCAGCTGGGGCTGGTCAACCGTGCCTCAGAGACACATGAACGAACGCGTCTTTCGCTACACCCAGGCCAAGGTGATTGGCGGCGGCTCCACCATCAACGCGCAGGTCTACAGCCGCGGCAACAAACTGGATTACAACGAATGGGCCCAACTCGGTTGCACGGGTTGGAGCTACGAGGATGTGCTGCACTATTTCAAACGCTCTGAGATAAACCAGAACGGCGCAAACGAGTTTCACGGAAACACCGGCCCAATGGGAGTTTCAAATCCCGTCTCCCCACTTCCCATATGCGAAGCCTTTTTCAAGGCGGCGGGCGAATTGGGAATCCCCCGTAATCCAGATTTTAATGCAGCTGAACAGAAAGGAGTGGGCTACTACCAGCTCACCCAACTGAACGCGCGCCGCTCATCAGTGGTCACGAGTTTTCTTCGTGAGGCGCGCGGCCGTTCCAATCTTACGGTTCGCAAAAATGTTTTTGTCAAACGCATCATCATCGGGAATGGCCGGGCAACATCCGTAGAATTGGAGGGCGGAACCATTCATGCCACGCGCGAAATAATTCTGTCGTCCGGCTCAATCGGCTCACCCAAGCTTCTGATGCTGTCGGGCATTGGTCCCGCGGACCATCTGAAATCCGTTGGAATAAAACCAATTCACGACCTTCCGGGTGTTGGTTCAAACCTGCAGGACCATCTCGATCTCTTCGTGATCAGCGAATGCACCGGCGATCACACCTACGACAAATATTCCAAGCCTCTGTGGTCTATTCTCGCTGGCCTGCAATATCTCCTCTTCAAAAATGGCCCCGTCGCCTCATCCCTCTTTGAAACCGGCGGCTTCTGGTACGCCGATGTGAATGCCAGATCGGCTGACGTTCAGTTTCATATGGGACTGGGTTCAGGGATTGAAGCGGGTGTTTTCAAACCGAAAAATGCTGGCGTTACCCTGAACACCGCCTATATGCGTCCCCGTTCACGCGGCACCGTGCGCCTTGCCAGCAATGATCCCAAAGCGTTACCCCTGATTGACCCCAATTACTGGGCTGACCCCTACGATAAGGAAATGTCATTAAAAGGCTTGCGCCTTGCCCGCGAGATCATGAAGCAAGCAGCCTTCAAACCCTATGTTATGCGCGAAATCATTCCAGGGCCTGATGTAGTCTCCGATGAAGAACTGGCTGCGTATGCCTGTGCCAATGGCAAAACCGATCACCACCCCGTTGGCACCTGCAAAATGGGAATTGATGAAACCGCCGTTGTAACACCTGACCTGAAATTGCGGGGCATCGAAGGCCTTCGTGTCTGTGACGCCTCCATCATGCCGCGCATCACAACGGGCAATACCAACGCCCCCACGATCATGATTGCAGAGAAAGCTGCCGACTTAATCAGGGGGCGCTCATCCGCTGCAATGTCTGGCAGATGATTTCAAACGCATTGGCGTGGGGCGAAACCATGTCAAAATGCCCTCCGCCCCTGACAACATGCAATTCACATCCTGCTGCCGCAGCAAAGCTCTCACTCTGCGAAAGCGGGACAATCGCGTCGCGCTCGCCATGAATGAGGCTGACACGAATATCAATGGGCAGCAATTCGATTGGACTGGCCTTGGCCCATCTCTCCGGCACGTCACGTGAAGTGCCGCCAAGCAGGCCCGGCAAGGAAGCAGCACAATCATTTCCGAGCCTTTCATAAGCCTTGAGATCGCAAATGCCGGCCAATGAAATCACACCACGAAGCGGCAGATTGTTTTGAGCCGCTAGCCACAACGCCAGGTGGCCGCCCGCCGAATGGCCCATGACAATGACACGCCTGAGATCAAGCAAATATTCGGATGTGATACGACGTAAAAAAACAACGCTTCGCGTGATATCATCAAAGGTTCCAGACCAGCCGCCACCTGCATCGCCAACCCTGCGGTATTCCGGCGTCCACACGGCATAACCCTGATTGGCCATGGCGCGGCTCATCACTGCAACATGATCAAGGCTGAACTGATTAAGCCAGCAGCCACCATGAATGAACACAACTACGGGATGGGGGCCTGAAGTTTCAGGCAAACGCAACTCGCCGAATTGCAAGGCATCTTCGCCATAACTTATGCGGTGATCGGCGATATCAGGCAGCAGCGCCTCAATCTCACGCCACGAAACATTCAGCTCTGTAACTTTCGGCAAACATGGCTCCCAAACTTCCTATGGGAAGTGGCGATAACCCTGCGCCGCTGGAAGGTCAATCATCCTCCACCACAAAAAAGACCAGCCGACAACTGGAAGGTGTTGCCGGCTGGACCCCAGCTATACAGATCAGTCTGTTACTTGACGAAGCAGGTATCAGCTGTGTCTGTCGCGCATTCCCCCAGACTCATTCAAGACTGGTCAGGGGCGCCCGTTGGCCAAGCGCCCCACATTCCTAGATCACGGTCACTTTAGGTTGGACCAACCTAAAGTGACAAACGTGACCGTCGATTCATTGCTGGCGCATGATCGGGCGGTTAACCGGTGCCCACTTAACCTGATCACGCGCTAGCGTTACTTCTGAATGCAGGTATCAACCGTATCCTTGGTGCATTCATCGAGGCCGGTGAAGATCGGATCATCAACCTTCTTGCCTTCGATAAGGTCGATCATCGCGGTCGGTGCCTTGTAGCCCATTTCGAATGGACGCTGTCCGACCAGGGCAGTCACAAGACCTTCCCTTGCGATTGCCACTTCGTCACCGATCGTATCGGCAGCGCCAATGACAAACTCGTTGCTGGCGATCTTGTCAGCCATCGGCTTAAACAGGTCGCGGTAGGGTTGTGGTGCGCCGAACAACGGCCAGCCGCCCATGATGCCGAAGGCATCAAGATCCGGATTGGCGGCAAGGATGTCCGTCATCGCCTGAACGCCTTTGGCGCCATCGTCGTTGGTGAACACCGGGCAGCCGGCGACTTCGGTCCAGCCACCTTCACCCTTGAGCTCCGCAAGGTCCTTCTGGCCAGTCAGGGTGTCGCGCATGCCTTGTGCACGACGCAGGATGTTGTCGGCACCCGGGTTGCCTTCGATCGTGCAGATCTTGCCGCCATTGGGCTTCGCCTTTTTGATGTAATCGCCGATGCGGGCGCCCATCAGGTAGTTGTCGGTGCCGAGATAGGTCTTGCGCAGAGCTGAGTCTTCTGCAGCAAGGTCGGCATCAAGCGTCATGATCGGAATCGACGGATTTGCAGTCTTGATCGTCTGGGCAATCAGCTTGGCGTTTGATGGCGAGATGGCCATTGCAACGGTATCAGCCTTGCCGAGCATGTCTTGCACGATCTGGGCTTCGCCAGCTTCGTCAGATGTCGATGCCGGGCCAGTGTAGAAGCACTCATACTCCGAGCTAGCGTTCTCCGCGTTCCACTTCTGGCAACCCTGGTTGATTGCTTCGAAGAACGGGTTGTCGAGACCTTTGACGACAATGACCAGTTGTTTCTTGGCCATGGCTTCTCCGGCGCCGAGTGCCAGAGCAGCAGCGGCGACGGCAAGCAGTAATGTTTTTTTCATTTTACTTCTCCCTTTGGAACAGACGGGCACGGCGTGCCCGCCACACAAAATCAGCCCGGTTGTCAGACGGTACAGGGGTCATCACACGATCCCCCGAACGGCCCGCCCGGGCTGACAAGCATTTCTTGTTTTCTTCTTACCTGTTACCTAATAGCGGCACGGCGCACCCGTCAAGCGCTATTTATCCTACAATACGGATATTAGTCATACAATTCATTGACACCTGTCCGACGTATGGTAAATCCGCCATAAAAGAATAAAAGACAAGTGGGAGGCAAGACGACCGGTGGCAATTCTCGAACTCACCAATATTTCGAAACATTTCGGCGCAATTCAGGCGGTTAATGACATTTCGCTGTCGCTTGAGGCAGGTGAGGTTGTGGGCCTCATGGGCGACAACGGCGCCGGCAAGTCCACCCTGGTCAAAATGATCGCCGGTAACTACCGTCCAAGCCACGGCACCATGCGCATGGAAGACAAGGA
>CAZAMS010000124.1:0-11851 GCA_964486305.1 uncultured Aestuariivirga sp. | reverse complement strand
CTATGGCGCAGCAGCCACCGTGGCATCAAGGAAATGGACCTGCTGATGGGAGGCTTTGCCCGATTCCGCCTGCCGACCATGTCAGAAAACGAGTTGAACGCCTTTGAGGCCCTCATCGAACTGCCGGACCATGACTTGCTGTCATGGATCACCGGGGAGGCCACCGTGCCTTCAACCCTCAGCAACGCGCTTCTGCCAGAACTTCTCAAGTTTCGTTTATGATTGATCTTTCAAAACTTATACCGCGCTTGATGGTCTCTGGCCGCGTTCAGCTTTCCGGAATCCCGCAAGGCCTCGACGCTATGCTTTTGCCGCAACTGGCCCGGCATTTGGCAAGCGTCCCGCTTCTCCACATCTGTGTGGATGACCAGCGCCTTTCAACCCTTGCGGAACAGATTGCTTTTTTCGCTCCCGATCTTGAAGTCCTGCGCTTTCCCGCCTGGGATTGCCTGCCCTATGACCGCGTATCGCCGTCGGCAGATGCTCTCGCGCGAAGGCTTTCAACCCTTACGCAGTTGCTTCGGAAAACTGAAAAGCCACGGCTGGTTTTAACAACAGTGAATGCCGTACTTCAACGCGTTGTGGCGCGCGACATGATTGGGAAGTCGTCCTTCACAGCGGCACCAGGAAACCGCGTGAACAGTGACACATTGCAGGCCTTCCTTGCCGATAATGGCTTCTCCAGGGTTGGCACCGTAGTTGATCCCGGCGACTTCGCCGTGCGCGGCGGCATCATAGATATCTTTCCCCCCGGTGCTGAAAACCCGGTGCGTCTGGATTTCTTCGGCGACACGCTGGAATCAATCCGCGAGTTCGATGCCCAGTCCCAGCGCTCAACTGTAACGCTCCGCACCCTGACGCTGAACCTCGCCAGCGAAGTGCTGTTGTCACCCGAAGCCATTGGCCGTTTTCGTACGGGCTATGCCGCAGCCTTTGGCGGGCTTGATTTGAATGATCCGCTCTATGAATCGATAACCAATGGACGGCGCTACCAGGGTATGGAGCATTGGCTGCCGCTGTTTCACGAACATCTTGAAACGCTGCTGGACTATTTGCCCGGTGCACCCGTTTCACTGGACCATGCCGCCGACGAATCCATGGCGGCACGGCACGAGCAGGTGGCCGAATTTTATGATGCACGGCGGGAAGCGCGCGAGAAAGGCTCCTTCGGGGCGGCACCCTATAAGCCCTTGCCAAGCGGTATGCTCCATATCGGCGATGCCGAATGGAAGCAACTCGTTGCAGACCGCACGACCTTGGCAATGTCGGCTTTTGAAAGTCCGGACGCGAACAGCATTTCATTTGGCGGCAGAAGAGGCCGCAGTTTTGCGGCTGAACGCACGCAGACTGGCACAAGTATTTACGACGCGGTGAAAACCCACACGGAAGACCTGCGCAAGGCGGAAAAACGCGTGCTTATCGCCAGTTGGACCGAAGGGTCGCAGGAACGCCTGCACACAATTCTGAGGGACCATGAACTGGCTCCCTTGGCAAGTGCTGCCACATGGTCCGACGCCAGCACGCGTGACGCGTCCATCGTTAGCCTCATTGTTCTTGGCCTCGAGGAAGGTTTTGAAACCAATGATCTCGTCGTCATCGCCGAGCAGGACATCCTCGGTGACCGCCTCGTGCGCAAGGCGCGCAAGAATCGCAAGGCCGCAGATTTCCTCTCCGAGCTTTCAGCTCTCTCTCCCGGCGACCTCGTGGTCCATGTGGATCATGGCATTGGCCGTTTTGAGGGTTTGAAAACCATTGAGGTGCAGGGCGCACCCCATGATTGCCTGCTGATGATCTATGCCGGCAATGACCGCCTGTTCTTGCCTGTTGAAAACATCGAACTCCTCACCCGCTATGGCGCGGAAGACAAGGGCACCCAGTTGGACAGGTTGGGCGGTGGTGCCTGGCAGGCCAAGAAAGCCCGCCTCAAGGAGCGCATCCGTGAAATCGCCGAGGACCTGATCAAGACGGCAGCCGCCCGTGAACTCAAGGCCGGAGATATTCTGCCGCCGCCCGATGGCGCCTTTGACGAATTCTGTGCTCGTTTCCCCTACGAGGAAACCGAAGACCAGTTAAGCGCAATCGATTCAGTTTTGAGCGATCTGCAGAAGGGCCGCCCCATGGACCGCCTCATCTGCGGCGACGTGGGCTTTGGCAAAACCGAGGTAGCGCTTCGCACCGCCTTTGTTGCGGCCCTCAATGGCAAGCAGGTGGCCGTTGTGGTGCCAACCACACTTCTCGCCCGCCAGCACTACGCAACCTTCACCGAACGCTTCAAGGGCCTGCCGCTGCGCCTCGCGCAAGCCTCCAGACTTGTTGGCCGCAAGGAAATTGATGCCGTGAAGGCGGGGCTAGAGGCTGGCGATATTGATATTGTAATCGGCACCCACGCGTTGCTGACTGGCAACATTAAATTCCGTGATTTGGGCCTTCTCATCATCGACGAGGAACAGCACTTCGGCGTGAAGCATAAGGAACGCCTGAAGGAACTCCGCGCCAATGTGCATGTGTTGACGCTCACCGCCACGCCCATTCCCCGCACCCTGCAATTGGCGCTCTCCGGCGTGCGCGAACTCTCGCTGATTACCACGCCGCCATTGGACCGCCTGGCGGTGCGAACCTATATTTCGCCCTTTGACCCCGTGATTATCCGTGAATCTCTGCTGCGCGAGCATTACCGCGGCGGACAAAGCTTCTATGTCGTGCCCCGAATTTCTGACCTCGCAGAAATCGGCGAATTCCTTCAGGAAAATATCCCGGAGATAAAATTCCGCACTGCCCATGGCCGCCTGTCGCCAACCGAACTGGAAGACATCATGTCGGGCTTCTATGACCGGAAGTTCGATCTTCTGCTCTCCACCACAATCGTGGAATCGGGCCTCGATATCCCAACCGCCAACACGCTGATTGTTCACCGCGCCGATATGTTTGGCCTGGCCCAGCTCTACCAGTTGCGTGGCCGCGTGGGCCGTTCAAAGCAGCGGGCATACTCACTGTTCACCACCCCTCCAAACCGCGCCTTGACCGAAGCGGCGGACAGGCGCTTGAAAGTTTTGCAATCCCTTGATTCCCTTGGTGCAGGTTTTACCCTTGCCAGCCACGATCTCGATATCAGGGGTTCCGGAAATCTTCTGGGCGAGGAACAATCCGGTAATATCAAGGAAGTGGGCTATGAGCTCTACCAGACCATGCTGGAAGAAGCCGTGGTGAAAATGCGTGCCGGCAGCGAGGCGGAAGAAGCGGAAAGTGCCTGGTCACCGCAGATCAATGTGGGAACCTCGGTGCTCATTCCCGAAAAATTTGTCTCCGATTTGCAAGTGCGCCTCGGCCTCTATCGCAGGCTTGCTGACCTTCAGGAGCAATCTGACCTTGAAGCCTTTGGTGCCGAGCTCCATGACCGCTTCGGCAGGCTTCCCGATGAAGTGCAGCATCTCATCGAAGTCGTTTCAATTAAGCTCCTCTGCCGCGCGGCCAATGTGGCCAATGTCGATGCGGGGCCAAAAGGCGTGGTGCTGGGCTTCCGCAAGGACACATTCCCAAATCCCACGGCCCTTGTGCAGTGGATCGGCGGGCAGGGGACTTTGGCGAAGCTCAGGCCAGACATGAAACTGGTTATCCTGCGCACCTGGAAAACACCGGAAGAGCGCCTGAAAGGCACCCGGCAGATTATGCAGAATCTGGTGAAGCTGGCAGCGTGATCTGCTGGATTATCGAGGCTGCGCAACACTTTGTCGCGCGCTGGCGTGGCGCTAGGCCGCCTTTGCTCAACCGAAAATAGAATCTATATTTGGTACAGAGGTGTTGAATGCTTTTTGACTTCGATGCACTAACTCTCGCCCGGATGCAGTTTGCATTCACCATGTCGTTCCACATCATCTTCCCCGCTTTTTCCATTGGCCTTGCGAGCTATCTCGCTGTCCTTGAAGGTCTGTGGCTGTGGAAAAAGGAACAGGTTTACCGCGACCTCTTCAACTACTGGAAAAAGATTTTCGCCGTGGCCTTCGGCATGGGCGTCGTCTCCGGTATTGTGATGTCCTACCAGTTCGGCACGAACTGGAGCGTGTTTTCCGATAAGGCCGGAGCCGTGATCGGCCCCCTGATGGGCTATGAAGTTCTCTCCGCCTTCTTTCTCGAAGCTGGCTTCCTCGGTGTTATGCTGTTTGGCGAAAAACGCGTCGGCGCTGGATTGCATTTTTTTGCAACCCTGATGGTGGCTGTCGGCACGCTGATCTCCGCCACCTGGATCCTGTCGGTCAACAGCTGGATGCAAACGCCTGCGGGCCATTCAATCACAATCGCCGGGCAATATGTGCCGGAGGATTGGTGGGCAGTGATTTTCAATCCGTCATTTCCCTATCGCTTCGTGCACATGGTACTTGCTGCCTACTTGACCACGGCCTTTGTGGTCGGCGGAATTGGCGCCTGGCATTTGCTCAAGGACAACGCTTCGCCAGGTGCCCGCGTGATGTTTTCAATGGCCATGTGGATGGCCGCCCTCGTGGCGCCAATCCAGATTCTCGCTGGCGACCAGCATGGTCTCAACACGCTTGAATACCAGCCCGCCAAGGTCGCAGCCATGGAGGGTAATTACGAAACCCATGCCGGTGCCCCGCTCATACTCTTTGGCATTCCCGACGACGACGCGGAAGAAACCCGTTATCAGATCGCCATTCCAAAACTCGGCTCGCTGATTTTAACGCATCATTCCGATGGCGAGGTGAAAGGCCTCAAGGCTTTTCCGAAAGAAGAGCGCCCGCCCGCCGAAATCGTATTCTGGTCCTTCCGCATCATGGTGGGAATCGGATTTGCCATGTTGGGAATGGGTCTCTGGGGTCTGCTGCGCCGCCTGCAAAAAGAGAGGCTCTATGAAGATCTCTGGCTGCATCGCATTGCGCTGCTCATGACACCATCGGGATTCATAGCCGTGCTCGCCGGCTGGATAACAACTGAAGTAGGCCGCCAGCCCTATACAATCTACGGCCTGCTCACTACAGCCCAATCAGCATCACCCATCGCTGCACCTGCCATTGGCGCGTCACTGATAGCCTTCATCATTGTTTACTTCGCCGTGTTTGGAGCAGGGGCTTTTTATATTCTGAGGCTTTGTGGAAAATCACCAGACAGTGCCGAGCCTGATATCGAACAGGGGCCAAGCCACGCGGCAGGCATCAATCCCGGCCCCGCTCTTAAAGCGGGCGAATAAGGAGCGCATGATGGCAATCGATCTTCCTTTCATCTGGGCCGGCCTCATCGCCTTCGCGGTGTTGGCCTATGTGGTTCTCGATGGTTTTGATCTAGGCGTCGGCATCCTGTTTCCTTTGGCAAAGGACAAGCACGATCGCGACGTGATGATGAATTCAGTTGCCCCCGTTTGGGATGGCAATGAAACCTGGCTTGTGCTGGGCGGCGGCGGCCTGATGGCGGTGTTTCCGCTGGCCTATGCCACGGTGCTGCCCGCCCTCTATGCACCGCTCATTGCCATGTTGCTTGGCCTTGTCCTGCGCGGCGTTGCCTTTGAATTTCGCTGGCGCACCAAGCGCGGCCAGTTCCTCTGGGATTGGGCCTTCAGCGGCGGTTCCCTCATTGCCACATTTGCCCAGGGCATGGCGCTTGGCGCATTGGTGCAGGGCATTCCCGTAATCAACCGCACCTATTCCGGCGGCTGGTGGGATTGGTTTACGCCTTTCACATTGCTCACCGGAGCGGCCTTGGTCATGGGCTACGCCCTGCTGGGGGCAACCTGGCTGGTGATGAAAACCGAAGGCGAGTTGCAGGAAAAATCGCGCAGGCAGGCATGGATTACGGCTGCGGGCACAATTGTCCTCATCGGTGCCGTAAGCCTGTGGACGCCATTTTTGAAACCCATTTACTTCGCCCGTTGGTTTGCCTGGCCCGCGATGATTTTCAGCGCCATTGTCCCGCTGCTGGTCTTGGCTTGCGCCTATGGGCTTTACACAGGTCTAAGGGACAAAAGCGATTATCGCCCATTCCTGTCGTCACTCGGCCTCTTCATTTTGTGCTTTGTCGGCCTTGGCATCAGCTTTTATCCCTACATCGTTCCGCCCTCGCTTTCGATCTGGGATGCGGCCGCACCCGACAAGAGCTTGGGCTTCCTGCTCGTCGGCGCATTGATCCTCATGCCGCTGATCCTCGCCTACACGGCCTATTCCTATTGGGTCTTCCGCGGCAAGGTTGATCCCCATGAGGGCTATCACTGATGCCTCTCTATGCCCGAAGGTTGTTGTGGTTCGCAGGCCTGTGGCTGTCCGGCGTGCTTGCAGTGGCAAGTATCGGCTATGCCATCAAACTCGTCATCGGCTAGGCCGCAAGCTTGCCGATGGCATCCGCCAAGACCTCGGCCGGTTGCGCGCCCATCAGGGCCTCGGTACATTTTTGGGACACAGATTCACGGTAGCCATGTGGTGCGGACCGATGTCAGTCGATTCATCCAGACTGTATCGAACTTGTTGAATAGCCAGGAAAAGCGGGTCGCCAGCGTGGACTTCAACTCAGGTCGCTGAAGAAGGCGGAAAGATCGCCGGCAATGGCTGCCGGTTCCTCAGCCGGGGCGAAGTGTCCACCGTGCGGAAAGACCGTCCAGCGTCTGACATTGTACAGGCGCTCCAGATACGAGCGTGGTGGCTCACCCTCGGGAACTGTCTCGTTCGCAAAGATACCGAACGCCGTGGGCGTGCCGACGTAGGTGGGATCGACCGGATACCGGCGATTGTCCCAATAGTCGCGCATCGATGAAGTGATCGTTTGAGTAACCCAGTACAGGGTGAGCGTGGCACAGAGGAAGTCGTCTGGCGGCGTGACATCGCTCCACGAGCGCCACTTCTCGCCCAGATATGCGGCCAGCCCTGTGGGAGAGTCGTTGAGGCCATAGCCGATGGTTTGTGGTTTGGTGGACTGTATTGAGCTGTATCCCCGCTCCACCGCCGCCCAGCCGCGGTTCACTGCAAGGTATGATAGCTCCTCATCTGACAGCGCCGCGTCCTCCACCTTGGGAGTGAGTTCCGGTGTGGTGAGGTGGATGCCGATTACCGCTTCGGCATGGTCCAGGGCGAGGAAGGTCGATACCCCGGCACCGAAGTCACCGCCGCCCGCACCATAGCGGGAATATCCGAGCGCGGTCATGAGCCGGTGCCAGCGCTCCGCGACGTATCGGTAGTTGATGCCGACCTCGGGTGGGCGCGGCGAAAAGCCATATCCAGGCAGGGACGGCACGACGACGTCGAACTCCTCAAGCATCGGCAGCATGTCGATATAGTCGAAAAAACTGCCAGGCCAGCCGTGTGTGAGGATCAGCGGTACTCCCCGGCCGGAAGCCGCACGCTGGTGAACGAAATGGATGCCTTCCCAGGTGAAGTGGTGGAGCGTTTTAAGCTTCCGTTCCCAGGCCCGCCAATCGAACGTATCAGCCCAGTAGGATACGAGGCGCCGCAACCAGTCCTGCTCGGTGCCCTGTTCCCAACCGATACCGGGTAGTTGATTGGGCCATCTGGTATGGCGCAGCCTTACTCGCAGATCGTCGAGGACCTCATCCGTGACGTGGATCTGAAATGGTTGCACTTCACACCTCTCTCTTGACCATTGTCCCGCTTCATGGTCCCTTGCGCTCTTGCTGGCGGTATTCCGCCACGATCCGCGATACGGTATGTCATCAAACTCGTCATCGGCTGATCAGGCCGCAAGCTTGCTGATGGCGTCAGCCAAAACCTCCGCCGGTTGCGCGCCCATCAGGCCTTGCTTTTGCGCGAAGATGAAACAGGGAACCCCCGTCACGCCCATGCGGTAGGCATGCTCCACTTCCGCATTTACCACATCAACATCCGCACCGCTTTCAAGATTCTCTGAAACATCGGCCCTATTCATTCCGGCATCCACCGCGATTTTCAGCAAAACATCACGATCACCGATATCAAGTCCACCATTCCAATAGGCCATGAACAGGCGATCTGTTACGTCATGCTGTTTGCCCTAAACATGACTCCAGCGAATGAGCCTGTGGGCATCCATAGAATTTGGCGTGAGTGTGATCCTGTCGATTTCGTAAGGCACACCATCTTCCTTGCCCGCAGCGATCAGCGGGTCATGGATGGTTTTCAGTCGCTCGGCCCCGAACTTGTTTTCCATGTAGGTCCGTCGGCTCATACCCTCCTTCGGAATGGTGGGATCGAGAAAGAAGGGTCGCCAATTCACTTCGACCTTTATGTCATCAAGCTGGGCGATAGCCTTATCCAAACGCCGCTTGCCAAGGAAACACCACGGGCAAATCACATCCGAAACGACATCAATCTCGATTGACTTCATGGATTGTGCCACAATGTCGTGGCTTCAAAACCGGGTAGTGGCTGTTTCTCAGGTTTGCCGATTGTATTCCACCGCGCCACCCATTGTCCGCCCGCATCATAGAAAGGGATGATGTAAAAGCCCGAAACAAGCAGGCGGTCCAGCGCACGAACGGCGGTCACGAATTCCTCGTGGCCCTTGGCCGTAAGCAACGCGGCAATCGCATTGTCCACGGCGGGAGAAGCAATGCCGGGATAATTCCGTGTACCCTCGGTAACCTTGCCCTCAGAGCCGAAATAGAATTTCTGCTCGTTCCCGGGCGAGAGCGAATTGAACCAACTCGCCGGGATCATATCGTAGTCATAAGTCTTCTGCAGGCTGGAAAATTGCGCTGAGTCCACAATGCGCACATCAGCCTTGATGCCGATCTGCTGCAGGGTACGCTGATAATGCAGGGCAATTTTTTCCTGATCCTTGTTCTGGATGGAAATGGTGAAGGCAAAGGGCTCATCCGCTGCATTCACAAGCCCTGTGTCCTTTACGGTCCAGCCCGCCTTGCCCAAGAGATCAACGGCTTTCCTGAGAGCCTTGCGGTCGCGGCCTGAGCCATCACTGACGGGCAGGGCATAACTGCCATCCTGAAAGTCTGCCCGCAGGTTTGCCGCCGCAGCACCCAGAACAACCTCTTCAGCCTCATCAATGGCTACGCCTTTGGAGGAAAGTTCAGAGCCGGAATAATAGCCATAGGTGCGCTGATAGGCATTTGAAAACAGATTGGCATTCGCCCACTCGAAGTCAAAAGCGTACATGAGCGCTTCACGCACCCGCGCATCCTCAAAAATCTTTCGCCGTGTATTGAAAGCAAGCCCGCTGGCCGGCGCCGGTGAGCGCTGCACCACTTTCTCAAGCGTTACCTTGCCCTCCTTCACCGCCGGAAAATCATAGCCCGTGGTCCATCGCGTCGGATCGCCCTCGGTGCGGATATCCGCATCGCCCTTCTTGAAAGCCTCAAAGGCCGCATTGGCATCCCGGTAATAGTCGTAACGCACCGTTTCAAAGTTCCACAGGCCTTTGGTGATGGCCAATGACTTGCCCCAATATTCCGGGTTCTTCTTGTAGGTAATGCTTTCGCCTGCCTTCACCTCGGCAATGACATAAGGGCCCGAGCCGATGATGGGATTGAGCGAGCTCTCATCAAAGGCTTTGCCCTCCCAGGCATGTTTGGGAACAATTGGCATCACACCGATGATCAATGGCAACTCGCGGTCGCCAACTTCCTGATGGAAGATCACGGTATGATCATCAGGCGTTTCAACCTTCGTGATCTTTGAATAGGAATTCTTGAAATTCGGGCGGCCCTTGTCGCGCAGCGTCTCCATGGAAAACACCACGTCAGCCGCAGTCACTGGCTTGCCGTCGGAGAATTTCGCCTCGGGTCTGATCTTGAACGTAAAGGTCTGGCGGTCATCGGATACGTCGATGGATTCCGCCAGCAGGCCATAGAGCGAAAAGGCCTCGTCCCAGTTGCGCCCCATCAGGCTTTCAAACACATAGGTGCGAACGCCCGTGGCGGGAGTGCCCTTCACAATGAAGGGGGACGTGCTGTCAAACGTGCCAGTAATGGCCTGCCGGAGCATGCCGCCCTGCGGCGCGTCCGGATTGGCATAGGGCAGGTTCTTGAAATCCGCAGCCAACGCCGGCTCGCCATGCATGGCAATGCCATGCTGTGGCGTTGCAAATGCTGCCGAGGTGATGAAGGCAGCCAGCATGCCACCAGCAAGGAAGGTACGAATAATAGTCATGGCGTCATCCTGTTCAACTCTCTCGTTTCTCTCCATGGCCGCCTATCTATCCCCTTCTCATCTTGCCCGCGCTTGACGCGGGCATCTTCTATGCTTGAGAGAAGATGACCGGATCAAGTCCGGTCATGATGAGAAACTAGAGATCAATTACCGAACAATGATATTTGAAAATTGCCAGGGATCGCGCCGGTCCAGCTTTTCCTCAAACAATTCACCGCGGCCCTGCAATGGCGTCCAATCCGTATAAACGCCCTTCAGCGTGCCAAGATAAGGCGTCTGGATTTCAAGGCAGCGGCGGAAATCCATTTCCTCGGTTTCAACAATACCTGCCTTGGGATTTTCAATGGCCCAGACGACGCCGGCCAGAACCGCAGAAGTTACCTGCATGCCCGTAGCATTCTGATAGGGGGCAAGTTTCCGTGCTTCTTCAATGGAAAGCTGCGAGCCATACCAGTAGGCATTCTTTTTATGCCCATAAAGGAACACGCCGAGTTCATCGCCGCCATCCACAATCTCCTGTTCTTCCAGGATATGCGAAGCCGTTTGCCGCCGGCCGCCAGCGCCGAACATTTCAAGCAGAGAAAGAACCGCATCATTGGACGGATGATAGGCATAGTGACAGGTGGGCCGGTAGGTAACCCGCTTTCCTTCCCGCATGGTGAAATAATCGGAAATTGAAATGGCTTCGTTGTGGGTGACCAGCAATCCAAAATGGGCGCCAGCGGTGGGAACCCAGCTCCGCACCCGCGTATCAGCGCCCGCCCGGGTGAGATAGATGGCAGCACCCGTACCCTTTTTGTGTTTTTTGCCGTCATAGGGCAATTTCTTCTCATGGCTGCCCCAGCCCAACTCGGCGGGCTGCAAGCCTTCCGAAATAAATCCGTCCACGGACCATGTGTTGATGAAAACATCAAGCGGTTTTGGGTTTTTGGAACGCTGCGTGTCCCGTTCAGCAATGTGAACGCCTTTCACGCCCAGCCGCTTCATCAGCTTTGCCCATGCTTCGCGCGTGGTGGGTTCCTTGACTGTCAACTTCGTGTCACGAGCCAGATCCAAAAGCGCTTGTTTCATAAACCACGACACCATGCCGGGATTTGCCCCGCAGCACGAAACAGCCGTCGGGCCCAAACCCAGCTTGCGCCGTACCTCAAGCAAATCCTCGCGCACTTTATAATTCGTGCGATCCGCATTATCGAGCTTGGTGTTGTAGTAAAATCCGGGCCACGGTTCATTCACCGTATCGATGCACAGGGAATTGGTCTCGCGCGCCAGCTTGATGATGTCGATGGAACCCACATCCACGGTAAGATTGACGATCAGGGCTTGCCCCGGACCGGCCGTGAGCAGCGGCGTCAGAATGGTTTTGTAGTTTTGTTTGGTAATATCCTGCTTGAGGAATGCAATTCCTTCTTTCTCAACCAGATGGCCCCACGACGCCGAAGGATCAATGACCGTAATCTTTGCCTTGTCACAGGCAATATGGCGCAGGATCAGCGGCAGGGTTCCCCTGCCGATGGAGCCGAAGCCGATCATCACGATGGGGCCATTCCATGTTGCGTGCACGGGCCAATTACTCATTCATCGAAACTCCTGTCGCCATTGCCAAAAAACTCGAAGTTTTTATCTTAACTAGTCTGCCAATGATACAGCCTTTTTACATTCAGTTCAGGAGCTTGCCGGATGAGCGCTGGCCCGAAACCGAGATAAAAGAAAACATTTCCCCATCTCTGGTCATATCATAGCAAGCCCATGATTCA
>CAZAMS010000123.1:0-2103 GCA_964486305.1 uncultured Aestuariivirga sp. | reverse complement strand
GTAAGAGTTGCCGTCGGCGTCCGTCAGGTCAACGCCCTGGGCCTTTTCGACAAAAAGCGGGAAGGGGGTTCCCCAGTCCACCATCCAGTGCATGGGCACGCCGCGCAGCCAGTTCCTTGCTGCATTATCGGAATGCCCCTTGGACTTTGGGTTGCGCTGGATGAAGAGGGCTTTTTCCCTGGCCAGCATGGCCAAAACCTTGGCTTCCGATATGGTACCCTTCATGATTTCCTTGCATTTGGTGGACGTTGGCCTTGGTTTTAGCCGGGCTTTAGGCCCATAAACAACCCCCGTGGATTTTTGCACCCGAATCTGCTTTGAGTGCAGCGCAGCAATCAGGAGCCTTTAATGAGCCGTACCGTTTACGTTAATGGAAGCTATGTATCTGAAGAACAAGGAAAAATTTCAATATTTGACCGCGGCTTCCTGTTTGCGGATGGCATTTATGAGGTCACCGCAGTGGTTAAGGGCAGGCTCGTTGACTATGATGCCCATATGGAGCGGCTGGAGCGGTCTTTGCGCGAAATCCGCATGGACTGGCCGTGCAGCAAGGAGGAGCTTAAGGCCATGCATCTCGACATGGTTACGCGCAATACCCTTGATGAAGGCTGGATTTATATGCAAATTACCCGGGGCTCTGCCGACCGGGATTTCAAGTTTCCCAAGGGCATTAAGCCTACACTCATTGCTTTTACACAGGCCAAGAAATTGGTTGATAATCCGGATGCCGTGAAGGGGGTCAGCGTGATTACGGTACCAGACATTCGCTGGGCAAGGCGGGATATCAAGTCCGTCATGTTGCTGGCCCCGGTTTTGGGCAAGCAGGCGGCCTTTGAGGCGGGGGCATTTGAGGCGTGGATGGTTGAGGATGGGAAAATAACGGAGGGGACGTCTTCCAATGCCTATATCGTCAAGGATGGGAGGGTGATCACCCGGGGGCTTTCCAACAATATTCTGGCGGGCTGTACGCGGCGCGCGCTGTTCCGCCTGGCAAAGGAAAAAGATGTGACGATTGAAGAGCGGCTGTTTACGCCTGATGAGGCCTACGGCGCGGACGAAGCCTTTCTGACGAGCGCCTCCAATTTCGTCATGCCTATTGTGGAGATTGACAACAAGCGCGTGGGTGGCGGCCAGCCAGGGCCTGTCACACGCCGATTGCGGGAAATGTTTTTAGAAGAAGCGATGAAGTAAATTTAGTTTGGTTTGTTTGGGTCAAAAATGAAATACAAGGTTCGTGTATCGCCGACACTTCTCGAGACCATGACACTGGCTGCTATCGAAGCTTATTGTTATGGAAACTTGCGTAAACAGAAAAACACTGTGGTTGAAACCCTTGGCTATGTCTGGGGTTACCGCAAGCGCGAGAATGGCACATCCATTTTCTATCTCGATCGCACCAGCGTTAGCATTTCCGCCGAGAGGCAGTACCACAGCGTGACGCCCAATCTTGATGCGGCAAAGCTGAAGAACGAGGTGATGATGCGCTGGTCGCCCCACCTCACGCTGATGGGGGATTTTCACAGTCACCCCTACCGCAACCTGACAGAGGTCAACGACGAAGCGGGGTATAATTTTTCGCCGGAAGATCTTAATGAGCTGAAGACAAATGATTTTGTCTGGGAACAGTCGGGCGATAATCCGGTTATTCTGGTGATTACGGTTTGCCGGCTTGGCCGGGTGCGCGACAGTGTGCAGGACAACTTCCGCAACAACACGGCGCGCTTTGCGGTGGGCGATTTCCAGTTCTGGCTGAATGCCGCCGTTGGCTACCTGGACGGGGAAGACAAGCGCATTGTGACCGGCAACACCAACTCGGACGTCCACTTAAGTGTAGAGGGCTGGTATTACAATGAGGCAGGCGGGCGTGTGCGTTCGGCTAGCGCTGTGAGGTCTTCCAGGAAGGGTTGATCCACGGTTCCTGGTTTGAGGGCGGCAAGGGATCGCGGCCCAGGATGTGATCTGAGGCCTTTTCGCCGATCATCAGGGTTGGGGCATTGATGTTGCCATTGGTGACCTGTGGCATGATGGAGCTGTCAGCCACGCGCAGGCCGTCAATGCCGATGACCTTGCACTCATGATCGACAACTGCGGTTACGTCTTTGG
>CAZAMS010000122.1:0-3814 GCA_964486305.1 uncultured Aestuariivirga sp. | reverse complement strand
GAGAAGGAGCAATCCTCGCTCGCCAGCCACGCCACCAGCGCCGCTATCTCCCCCACCTCGACGAAGCGGTTCATCGGGATCTTGGACAGCATGAAATCGATGTGGGCTTGCGGCATTTGATCGAAGATCGGGGTTCTGACTGCGGCGGGGGTCACGCAATTGACCGTGATATCGGTCTTGGCCAGTTCCTTGGCCAGCGACTTGGTCATGCCGATCACGCCGGCCTTTGAGGCCGAGTAACCGGAGGCATTGGGGTTACCCTCCTTGCCGGCGATGGAGGCGATGTTGACGATGCGGCCGTAGTTCTGGGCGACCATCAGTGGCACAACGGCCCGGTTGCAATAGAAGGCGCCGTTCAGATTGATGTCGATGACCTGCTTCCAGGCGTCTACAGGGAATTCGGCGAGGGGCACGGTTGGCCCCGTGATGCCGGCGCTGTTTACAAGAATGTCGATGCCGCTCAACTGTTGGATTGTCTCCGCAGTGGCCTTTTCAACTGACGCGTAATCCGAGATATCCACCTTTATGCCGCCATTGAGGTCCCAGACGGCAACCTTGCCACCCTCGGCCGCAATGCGTCTGGCGACGGCCTCGCCGATACCTGAGGCACCACCGGTCACAACTGCACGGCGTCCGGAGAATCTCATGCCCAGCTGGCCCCGCTTGCAGTATCAAAGAAATGCAGCTTGTCAGGATTGAAACTGAATTTCACCGTGCCATCAATCTTGAGTTCGAGCGAGGAGGGGGCCGTTGCCTTGAAGAACTGGTCATCGACACGGAGCGTTACGATTTTTTCGACGCCGTGGTTTTCGACATCATGAATGTGGGCTGCCACCTGTTCCTTCGGGCCTACGGTGATATCTTCAGAGCGAATGCCAATCGTTACGGCGCCACTTGCCCTGGACTTGGGTGCCGCCATCTTCAGTTTGCCGGACAGGGCGGTGGCATGCCCATTTGCGAACTCGGCGGGAATGAGATTTATGGACGGGGAGCCGACGAAGCTGGCCACAAAAATATTCTTCGGCCTGTTGTAGATTTCATACGGCGTGCCGACCTGGACAATCTTGCCTTCGTTGAGAATTCCCACCTTGTCGCCCATCGACATGGCCTCGATCTGGTCGTGGGTGACGAAGAGGAAGGTGGACTTGAGCTTCATCTGGAGTTCCTTGAGTTCGGCCCGGAGCGCCTCACGGAGTTTTGCGTCCAGATTGGACAGCGGTTCGTCCATCAGGAAGGCGCGGGGTTCACGGACGATGGCGCGGCCGATGGAAACGCGCTGCATTTCGCCGCCTGACAGGCGATCGGTCTTGCGCTCGAGCAAATGCTCGATGCGCAGGGTTTTGGCGGCCCTGGCAATGCGTTCATCGATTTCGGCTTGCGAGCAGTTCCTCGCATTGGACTTCAAGGGGAAGGCAAGGTTCTGGCGCACGGTGTAGCGGGGATAGAGGGAGTAATACTGAAACACGAGGGCCACGTCGCGCTCGGCAGCGCTCCATTGGCGAACGTCCTGATCGGCGATCTCGATTTTTCCGTCGTCAGGTTTTTCCAATCCGGCGATGAGGCGAAGTGTTGTTGTCTTGCCTGCGCCCGTCGGCCCCAACAGCACGAAAAATTCGCCATCGGCAATGTCGAGTGTCAGACCATCGACAGCCGCATGGGTGCCAAACTTCTTGGTTACATTTTCGAGCCTAATGTGCGCCATCAACAAGCCTTATGCGAAGTGAATCAGTGGTTTTTGAATCGAAGAAATGGGTTTGCGCGGGGTCGAGCCTGGCCCATACCTTGGAGCCCGCCTTGGGGACATAACCGCTAGCGGTGCGAGCCCGAACGAGTTGGGCTCCGACTTTGAGGTCAACAATGTCGTAGGCGCCGAGGGGTTCGATCAAGTGGGCGGTGACTGGAACATAGCCCGCCGTTTCGGTTTGTGACACGAGAACACCCTCGGGCCTGATGCCAACGGTGAGTTCATTTGTTTTTGCATCGGAGAGATGACGGATCAGGCTCTTTGGGAATTCAAACGGGGCTGCGCCTTTGCCCAGGGCCAGCAGGCTGCGTGTACCTTCCGCCTTTACCTTTGCCGTTGCAATATTCATGACGGGGCTGCCGACGAATTGAGCCACAAAGAGATTGGCGGGGTGATGGTAGACATCGTCGGGTGTTCCCACTTGCTGGAGAACTCCCTCGCTCATGATGGCGATGCGGTCAGCCAGCGACATAGCTTCCACCTGATCATGGGTCACATAGACGGTGGTCGATTCATTTTCCAGGTGCAGCCGCTTCAACTCAGTGCGCATTTCTTCGCGGAGCTTTGCGTCGAGGGCGCCCATGGGTTCGTCCATAAGCATGGCCTTTGGACGGCGCACAAGGGCGCGGCCGATGGCAACGCGTTGCATGTCTCCGCCTGCGAGAGAAGATGGGCGCTTGCTCAACAAGTGTTCGATCTGCAGGGACTTAGCCACAGCTCGCACCTTGGCATCGACGCTGGTTTTGCTTTCGCGTGTGGCGCGCAGGGGGAAGGCGATGTTTTCATAGGCCGTGAGGTGGGGGTAGAGAGCGAAAAGCTGGAACACAAAGGCGATGTCGCGGTCACCAGCCTCAAGCTGCTGCACAGGTTTTCCGTCGATGAGGATGTCGCCCGAGTCAATATCTTCCAATCCAGCGATGGCGCGCAGTGTTGTGGTCTTGCCGCAACCGGAAGGCCCAAGCAAAACGACAAACTCCTTGTGCTGGATCGTCAGATTGAGCTTCCGTATGACGTAAACGGCACCGAAGTATTTCTCGATGTCCCTGAGTATGATCTCGGCCATGAGATGACTATGATTCCTGATTGGGTGGAGGTTTTATCTTGGAGAAGATGTTGAAGCCGATGAGGCCCACAAGGATGACCGTGAGACCATAGCTATGAAGTGTGAGGTTCAAGGGTTGGCAAAGCGCTACGATGCCCAGCACCATCACCCAGATTGAGGCGGGTTCGAGATACTTGGCGCTGATCTGTTTGAAGGTCATTTCCGGATCGCTCCAAAGGTGACACCGCGCAGCAGATGCTTGCGAAGGGCGAAGGTGAAGATTGCTACGGGCAGGAGGAAGAGGAAGGTGCCGGCTGCAATAACGGTCCAGTCGGTGAGGCCGGAGCCAATCTGCGACGGAATGAAGGGCGGTGCGGTCTGGGCCCTGCGGTTGGTCATCATTAGCGCGAAGGCATATTCATTCCAGGCTGTGATGAAACAGAACACGGCGGTGGCGGCAATGCCAGTGACTGCTTCGGGGAGCACGATTTTGAAGAAGGCCTGCAGGCGGGTGTAGCCATCAACCAGGGCTGCCTCTTCATACTCTTTCGGAATTTCGTCCATGAAGCCCTTCATCAGCCAGACTGAAAACGACAAGTTGAACGCCGTGTAGAGAATGATCAGGCCGATGTGGGTGTCGTTGAGGCCCACGACGCGGTACATCAGGTACATGGGGATGGCCACCACGATGGGCGGCAACATGCGGGTTGAGAGAACGAAGAAGAGGAGATCGGCCTCGCCCGCCATTTTGAACCGTGAAAACCCGTAAGCCGTGATGGTACCCATGGAGACAGCAATGATGGTGCTAATGATGGCAATGATCAGGCTATTCATGAAGCGGTTGGGATATTGCGAGAGCTGAATATTGGGGCCAACACGCAGGATACGTTCGCCGCCATCATAGATGCGTTGCTCGTACCAGGGGGCGGCCGCGTAAACTGAGGGGTCAACTGGTTTGGTGAGTTGCACGCGCTTGGTCAGCAATTTGATGTAGGAGGTGATTTCCGGCTGGCACAACACGGTAGGCG
>CAZAMS010000121.1:0-18019 GCA_964486305.1 uncultured Aestuariivirga sp. | reverse complement strand
GGGCGGCAATGATGGCCACCTGCTCTTTTTCGAGCTGTTGAATGATGTTCATGACAAGATATCCTTTAGAGTTGCGGGGGCTATAGCGGTTGCGGCGTCATAAATCAATTCTTATCGGGCAGATATTTCTGCCAGAGGTCGGGCCTGCGGGCTTGGGTTAAAGCTTCGCGCTGATCGCGCTTCCATTTGGCTATGGCCTTGTGGTCACCGGAGAGAAGAATCTGAGGGATTTCAAGGCCTTCCCAGAGGCGGGGTTTGGTATAGTGTGGGTGTTCCAGGAGACCGTCTTCAAAACTTTCTTCCTCGCCCGATTCCATTTTTCCCATGACGCCGGGGAGAAGGCGCACTACGGCATCCAAGAGAGCAAGAGCTGCGGGCTCGCCGCCGGAGAGCACGAAATCACCCAGCGAAACTTCGATCAGACTCCGTTTTTCGATGACGCGCTCGTCGATGCCTTCAAAACGGCCACAGACGATGAGGCAGCCTGGACCGGCCGCCAGTTCGCGCACAAAATCTTGTGTGATTGGCTTGCCACGCGGGCTCATGAGCAGGCGCGGGCCGACATGGGGTGCGGCATCGATGGCTGCTGCCAGAATGTCGGGCTTCAACACCATGCCAGCGCCGCCGCCGGCGGGATGATCGTCAACGGTGCGATGCTTGTCCGTGGCAGAAGCTCGGATATCGCGGGCATCGAGGGACCAGAGGCGGTCGTTGAGGGCTTTGCCCGCCAGCGAAATGCCGAGGGAGCCGGGAAACATTTCAGGGAAAAGTGTGAGGATGGTGGCGGCGAAGGTCATGTACTCACCCACTACAAACTAAAAAATTTGTCACCCCGACGAAAGTCGGGGCCCAGTTGGGCAGGCAAACTGCATAACATTCAAACACCTGATCGGTTCGTCTGGGTCCCGACTTTCGTCGGGATGACAGATATTGTGGGAGGGGACTATTCTGCATCCAAATAACCTTCAGGAAGGTTCACAATGATTTTTCCAGACGTAAAATTTGTTTGCGGCACAAAGGCATTGGTGAAGGGAATGAGCACTGTTTCAGATTCGCCATCAACGGCTACTTCCAGCAAATCACCTGCGCCGTAATTTGGCATGCCAACAAGCTTTCCCAATGTGCTGCCATTCTCCAATACCACATCGAGGCCCATGAGATCGTGGGCATAGGTTTCGTGGGTCTTGAGTTTTGGAAGTTTTTCGCGGGCGACAAAAAGCTCAGCGCCTTTCAGCGTCTCTGCTTCGTTGCGGTCGTTCACGCCCTTGAGGCTTGCGATGAAATCATCCTTCGTCGCTTTGAGTTTTGTGATCTCAAACTGCTGGCTGGATGCGGATTGCAAGGGACCATAGCGGCCTATGCTCAAAGGTTCAGAGGTGAAGCTCTTCAGCTTCACCTCACCCTTGATCCCGTGGGCACCGGTGATCACGCCGACGAGAACCATGTCGCGTGGGGCGCCAATCATTCAATTAAGCCTGTGGGGCCTCGGCAGCGGGCGCTTCGGCAGCAGCAGCGGCGGCAGCGGCTGCGATTTTTGCGGCGGCATCGGCCTGCAGCTTCTCACGCTCCAAACGCTTCTTGCCGGGAAGGGCCTTCTGCGGATTGTTGCGGGCTGTACGCTTGGCAACGCCGGCCTTGTCGAGGAAACGCAATACGCGGTCGGTAGGCTGGGCGCCCTTCTTGAGCCACTCAGCGGCCTTGCCGGCATCGAGCTTCACGCGGGCCTCATCGGTTTTGCCGAGCATCGGGTTGAAGCTGCCCAGCACGTCGATGAACTTGCCGTCACGGGGCGCGGCATGGTCTGCCACCACGATGTGATAATAAGGGCGCTTCTTGGTGCCTGCGCGCGCAAGCCTGATTTTCATTGCCATGTTTAGTTCTCCTTGTTTGAAATTTTGAGGTTAAGGTTTTTGGTGAAGGTAAATTGTGTGTGGTTTTCCATGCATTATGAATTCGCCATTGGGCTTTGCCTGCAAGCGGATGGCCACAGCGATTGATGCAGCGTTGCCGGGCTGGATATAGCTGACAAGCCGGGGTATGCCGATTTCATAGCCGTAGTTGCGGGCGCAGAGTGCCGCTTCAGCCGCATAGCCTTTGCGGCGGTGTTCCGGCGCAATGCCGTAGCCAACCTCAACATCATCCCAGCCTTCGGGAAACCAGAGGCCCCCATAGCCCACGAATGATTTTGAACTTTTTTCTTCGAGAGCCCAAGGGCCAAAGCCGCGCAAATGGAAGTGGCCAAAGAAAAGGGCGATGCGCCGCCAGGTGTCGGCCCGTGTGATACCCGCGCCGTAGATGCTTTCAGAAATGGGGTCACTGTAGAAGGCGAGCAGCGACCCGACGTCATCTTCGCGCCATTGTCTGAGACGCAGTCGCGCGGATTCAAGTTCAATGGCCATGTCATTTCTTCTTCCCCGGGAAGCCCCTGAAGGGGTTGCCGCCGCCAAGGCCCGGCAGGCCACCGAGACCAGGGAGATTGCCGCCGAGGCCGGGAAGACCCTTTGGCATTTCGGGAAGTGAGCCGCCTGCCATCATATCTTTGAGGTCGGCAGGAATCGCGTTGGGATCCATTGCGGCCAATTCGGCCTGCATCTTTTCCAATTCGGCGGCATCGGGTGCTCCCTTGCCGCCCATCAATTTACCCAGCATGCCCTTGCCCTGGCCCATCCGCTTCATCATGGTTGCCATTTGCATGTGCATCTTGAGCAGGCGGTTGATTTCCTCAACTTGGGTGCCAGAGCCCGCCGCCACGCGTTTCTTACGGCTGGCATTCATGATTTTCGGATTGCGCTTTTCGTAAGGGGTCATCGACGAGATGATCGAGACCTGGTGCTTCAGCACGCCGTTGTCGAGATTGGCGCCATCCACCTGTTTCTTGATCTTGCCCATGCCGGGCAGCATGTTCATCATGCCCGCCATGCCGCCCATCTTCTGCAATTGCTTGAGCTGGTCGGCAAGGTCATCAAGATCAAAGGCGCCCTTCTTCATGCGCTCGGCGATCTTGCGGGCCTTGTCCTGATCGATGTCCATGGCGGCGCGCTCGACGAGGCTTACAACGTCGCCCATTCCGAGAATGCGGCCGGCGATGCGCGAGGGGTGGAAGTCTTCAAGGCCTTCGAGCTTTTCGCCGGTGCCCATAAGCTTGATGGGCTTGCCGGTGACGGCGCGCATGGAGAGAGCTGCGCCACCGCGGCCATCGCCATCGATGCGGGTGAGAACGATGCCGGAAATGCCGATCTTTTCGTCGAAGGCGCGGGCGAGGTTTACGGCGTCCTGTCCGGTGAGCGCATCGGCCACCAGAAGCGTTTCATTGGGCTTGCAGATGTCGCGGACGCTGGCTGCTTCAGCGAGGAGCTCTTCATCGATGTGAAGCCGGCCTGCGGTATCGAGCATCACAACATCGTAACCGCTGATGCGGGCTTCCGCCATGGCGCGCCTGGCGATCTGGGTTGGCGTTTCGCCCTTGACGATTGCCAAGGTGGCGACCTTCACCTGCTGGCCGAGAATGGCGAGCTGTTCCTGGGCGGCGGGGCGGCTTGTGTCGAGGGAGGCCATCAGAACCTTGCGCTTCTCGCGCTCTTGCAGGCGCTTGGCGATTTTGGCGGTGGTTGTGGTTTTGCCGGAGCCCTGCAGGCCCACCATGAGAATGGCAACGGGGGGCGCGGCGCGCAGGTTCAGCGCTGCCTGGTCGCTCCCTAAGGTTTCCACCAGAACGTCATGGACGATCTTCACTACCATCTGGCCGGGCTTGATCGACTTGACGATCTCGGCGCCCACGGCGCGTTCCTTCACCTTGTCGATAAAGGTGCGGACCACTTCGAGGGCAACGTCTGCCTCAAGCAGGGCGCGGCGCACTTCGCGCATGGCCACATCGACATCAGCCTCCGACAGGCTCCCTCGGCCGGTGAGTTTGTCGAATATGCCTGACAGGCGATCGCTTAAGGTTTCAAACATCCAGTCTCTCTTTTAATCTTCCTTCTCCCCTTGAGGGAGAAGGTGGCGCGTACGCGCCGGATGAGGGGTATGTCTGACACCAATATAGTGCGTCAGCCATACCCCTCACCCGTCAGCCTTCGGCTGCCACCCTCTCCCTCAAGGGGAGAGGGGAAGAATTGCCAAAAACCCAAACGAAAATGACACCCGGGAACGAAACTCGTTGCCGGATGTTGGCCGCCCTATGTCCCGAAACCAGCATGTTTCATCGCATAAAGTGGCGCCAGATCGTCTGAGCGTCTGACGGAATTGAGGCGGATGTAGGGGAAAGCGGACAGAAAAGCAACCGCCAGAAAAACAGGTATTTTATTTATTTTAACAAGTTAGTTGTTAATAACACTAATTTATGTTATTTTGCCTCATGGACCGAAGAAAAAACCCATATGCGCCCGGTGCTGGAATTCAGCCTCCAGCCTTGGTTGGCCGCGACCAGCTTTTGGCCGATGCAAATATTGATATGGACAGGGTGCTTGAAAAGCGGCCAGTCCGGGGCCTGATGCTCCTCGGTTTAAGGGGGGTCGGAAAGACAGTGCTGCTGAACCGGCTAAAGGCCGACGCGGACAGAAAAGGATTTCAAACCGCGAAAATCGAAGCGCCTGAAGGCGGGGCATTGCCACAGCTTTTGGTGCCGGAGCTCAGAAGAATCCTGTTCAGCCTTGATCTCATTGTCGCCGCCGGGGCCAAGGTGAGGCAGGCAATGGCCGCGCTTAGGAATTTTGGCAGCGCCTTCAAATTGACCATTGGCGAAATTGAAATCGGCATGGTGCCCGGCCCGGGCGTGGCCGACACGGGAAATCTGGAACAGGACGTTCCGCAATTGCTGGTTGCCATCGCCGAGGCCGCAGCGGAACGCGGAACGGCTATCGCGCTTTTCATGGATGAAGTGCAGTACCTGTCAGGCGAAGAATTGGCGGCGATCATTGTCGCATGCCACGAAGCCGCCCAGAGAAATTTGCCGCTCTATTTTGTCGGCGCGGGACTTCCGCAAATCGCCGGGCTTGCGGGCAACGCGAAATCCTACGCCGAAAGGCTTTTCAACTATCCGGAAATCGACAAATTGCCTTATGCCGCGGCCCAGGAAGCGCTCACTGCGCCCGCGAAAAAGGAAGGGGTTGAATTTGAACCTGACGCAGTCGGCGAAATCCTGCGCGCAACCGAGAGGTATCCGTATTTCATTCAGGAATGGGGTTCGCATGTCTGGAATTTCGCGAAAGCAAGCCCGATCAAAAAGATTGAAGTTGAAGATGCCACACCTGGAATTGTCATCCACCTGGACGCAAATTTTTTTCGCGTCCGCTTTGACAGATTGACAGTTCTTCAACAAAAATACTTGCGCGCCATGGCTGAGATTGGGCAGGGGCCGCACAAGACAGGCGATATAGCAAACGCGCTAGGGGTGGATGCAGCATCAGTTGCTACTGTGCGCCAGCAACTCATTGACAAGGGCATGGTGTGGAGCCAGCGGCACGGCGAGACGGCCTTCACGGTTCCGATGTTTGACAAATTCATGAAGCGGCAAATCCCCGTGCTGGAAAAACACGTTCCACGGCGGAGAACTGCCAAGCAAAGTCAGTGACCAGCGTTCACTGAATTCTACGCAATCAAGGAACGGGCTTCGCCATGTTCCAACTGTTCGGCAAGCGCACGGAATGCAAGCGCTTCCGCTTTGGCCATGGCCTCCATTTGCGTTGCGCCATAGGCGATGACACCGGGAATCTCCGATACTTCAGCAAGCCAGCGGCCATCCTCTTCGAGCTCGGTTTCAAATGTCAGGTTCATGAGACGCAATGTATCATGAATTGCAATATTGAGATATGTGGTTGCTTGGTTTAGAAAATAGGACATTGTGATTCAAAACATTTCAAGCATATTGTGCTGGATATCTTCGCATGCAGATTGGGCGGCTGTTATCGTAACAGTAGTTGGGCTGTATTTTGCCTATCAACAAAGCGATTTATGGCGCAAACAACTGAGAGCCAACAGGAAAGAAGAAGTAGCGACTGCAATTTCTAGGCTGGCAAAGCGCATTGAAGTCGCATTTCGGCACATTCGCCAGCAATTTCCGGCGCTAAAACTAGAGGTTCGGTTTAAGGAACTCCAAGACGCCGAACCACTTTTTCAAGACCTCATATTTGCAAATGATGATGTACAAGTCCACTTGCCAGACAACGAGGTCGCAGATGCAGTTGAGGTGATCTTAGTCGCTAGAAATGATCTGAGTTACGCAGTTGTTGAACAAATGAAAACGTCCCAATCGGGCGAGGGCGGGAATGGTGCCGGAAACAACTCTGTTATTGCCGGTAACTTTCAGGATGGCGACAATTTTGGAATTAAAGTATTGCAAGCTTGTCTTACCATTCGGAATAAAATGTCGAAGGCACGCACGTTCAATGATGGCAAGCCAAGCTAGTCCGCTTGTTTCCATTTTCGTGCCTTGATCATATGGGAGATACGACGCGCACCCTACCAACACTTATTCTATCTCCTCGAGTTAGGCTGCGGTTTCGAGTTCATGGATTGACAGACTTCTTTGCGTCTCAATGCGCCCCAGCCAAAACCCCGCGCTCGGCTCGGTTCTCGCGCAGCATGAACACCATCACACCTGCAAGTATCGCCGTTCCAAAAGCTACCCACCACATCTCCGTGTATCTGGCGAAGAGATCGAAGAGGTAGCCGCCGAGGCTGGCGGTGGGCGGCACAGTGGAATAGTCGAAGATGCCGTAGATGACGGCAAACAGGAACATCATTTCATAGCTGGCGCCGACATTCATCAGCACGATGAAGGAGAGCGAGCGCACGAGATAGATGGAGCCGAGCAGCAGCGGGCGGTTCACCCGGTCGGTGAGATAGCCGGAGGCGAACATGGCGGCGAAGTTGATGGCGGCGGTGAGGCCGTAAATCCCCGAGGCCGGCACGGGCGGAAAACCGCAGTAGGCGGCATAGGGCAGGAAGTGGGTTTCAATGGCGCCCGTCGTGGTGATGCCGCAGATGAAGAAGCTCCAATAGAGAATGTGGAAGGTGGGATTGGTGAGCAGGAATTTGAGGCGGGTCCACAGGGGTTCGTCGGAAATGGTTTCGGATTTCTGCGCTGCCTCTTCTTCCGTGGGTTTCAGCATGACCCAAATGACAAGGGCCATGAGGGCACAGGCGGCGGCAGCGGCCATGAGGCTCCAGCGCCAGGAAAACCAGGTGAGGCCGATGGCAAGCAGCGGCACGGTGATGAACTGCCCCGCCGTTGCGCCGGAATTGGCGATGCCCGTGGCCAGCCCGCGGTTTTCCTTGAGGAGCTTGGCAAGGGCCGTGGAGATGAGATGCATGTTGGCCGTGGCAAAGCCCACACCGGCGATGAGACCGTAGCCAATAATGAAAATGGCGGCGACGGGCACGGCAGCGAAGGCGAGCAGCCCGGTTCCAACCAGCAGAAGCCCGGCCACCAGTATGATGCGGGCCCCGAAGCGGTCCGCCAAGTTGCCGGCGATGGGCGAGAATATCGCCACCATGATCAGCGCCACGGATTGGCCGGAGCCAATGAAGGTTTTGGACCAGCCCAAGGTATTGGCCCATTCGTCGGTCATGACGGAGACGGATTGGCGCGCCGACATGACGATGGAGAGCGTGGCAAAACACAGCCACACGATGATCCAGGGATTGATGCGAGATTTCATGGACAATGTTGAGCATGGCCCATGGGGCTTCGGCTAGTATGAAAATTGTACCGCTCAGACCCCACAGAAAGTGAAAGAATTCTTCCCTTAACTGACGCATCTCCCGACCCCCGCCCCTAACCCTGCCTGCCGCCTTGCGGCGCTCGCAGGCTCGCCCCCACAAGGGGGAGGGGAATTAGTTGCGGCTAGCTTTTCCAGCCCGTTTCACCATATAACCCCCTGAAATGACCCAGGCAGGCGCAATTCCCTTTCGCAAGATGAACGGGCTCGGCAATGATTTTGTCGTGCTTGATGGGCGGGCGCGTGTCATTTCCATGGATGAGGTGAAGGCGCGGGCCATTGCCGACCGGAAGACGGGCATTGGCTGCGACCAGCTTATCCTCCTGGAAAAATCTGATATCGCTGATGTGCGCATGTTGGTGTGGAACAATGGCGGCGGCCAGGTTGAAAGCTGCGGCAATGCCTCGCGCTGCGTGGCTGATATGCTGTTCGACGAGAAGAAAACCACCACGGCCACAATCGATACGCTCGGCGGATTTCTGGCGGCGCGCAAGGCGGGCGACAAGCTGGTGACTGTTGATAATGGTGTGCCGCGTTTTGACTGGAAGGACATTCCCTTGTCGGAGCCTTTCCACGACACGCGCCATATCGAACTGCAGGTCGGCCCCATTGATCACCCGCTCATTCACTCGCCATCGGTGGTGAATGTGGGAAATCCCCATTGTATTTTCTGGGTGAACGATCTTGATGTCGTCGATCTCTCAAAGGTTGGCCCCATGCTGGAGCATCATCATCTGTTTCCAGAGCAGGCGAATATTTCGCTGGCCCGCGTTGACGCCAGGGACCATGTGACGCTGAAAGTCTGGGAGCGCGGCGCTGGTCTCACCAAGGCCTGCGGCACGGCGGCCTGCGCCACGATGGCGGCGGGTGCGCGCATCAAGATCATCGACCGGAAATGCCGCATCACTTTGCCCGGCGGCGATCTCATGATGGAATGGCGTGAGAGCGATGACCATGTGTTGATGACCGGGCCCGTGGCCTATGAGTTTGATGGCGTGTTGCCGCAGGGGTTGGCCGCATGAGCGAAACCGAATTTGTCACCTTTGGCTGCAGGCTCAACACTTACGAGTCAGAAGTGATGCGCGGCCATGCGGCGAAGGCCGGATTGAAGGATGTAATTGTCTTTAATACTTGTGCAGTGACGGCCGAGGCCACGCGGCAGGCGCGGCAGGCCATTCGCAAGGCGCACAAGGACAGTCCCGATGCAAAAATAATTGTAACGGGCTGTGCGGCGCAAACGACGCCTGAGATGTTTGCCGAAATGCCGGAAGTTTCAATGGTTCTCGGCAATGAAGAGAAACTGCAGCCGCAGAATTGGTTGTCCGGTGCCAATGATCGGGTTCGCGTGAGCGAGATCATGAGTCCGCGCAAGAATCATTTGCACATGATTGAAGGTCTCACCGAGCGCACGCGGGCTTTCGTGCAGGTGCAGAATGGCTGCGATCATCGCTGTACCTTCTGCATCATTCCCTTTGGTCGCGGCAATTCACGCTCGGTTGAAATTCATAAGGCAGTTGAGCAGGTGCGCAGGCTTGTGGCGAATGGCTATGCGGAAGTGGTGCTCTCCGGCGTTGATATCACGTCATGGGGTGCTGATCTCGATGGTGCGCCGAAACTTGGTTCGCTTGCAAGTAGCATCTTGAACGACGTTCCTGATCTCAAGAGATTGCGACTCTCCTCCGCCGATTCCATTGAGATCGATCCTGAATTGATGGATGTTATGGCAGGCGAAGAGCGGCTGATGCCCCATATCCATCTCTCGCTGCAATCGGGCGACAACATGATTCTGAAGCGCATGAAGCGCCGGCATTCCCGGGAAGATTCAATCGCCTTTTGCCATGAGCTGAAATCACGCCGACCCGACATGGTGTTCGGTGCCGATATCATCGCGGGGTTCCCGACTGAAACTGATGAGATGTTTGAGAACTCGCTTCGTATCGTTGATGAATGCGGTCTCACCTATTTGCACGTCTTTCCATTCTCGCCCCGGCCAGAAACACCAGCAGCGCGTATGCCGCAATTGGACAAGGGCATTATCAGGGAACGGGCCCAGCGCCTGCGGGTGAAGGGCGAAGAGCGATTGTTCCGCTTCCTCAACAATTCTATCGGGGCCACACAACGCGTTCTTGTTGAAACTCTGAATTCGGGCCGCAATGAGCAATTCGCCCAGGTGAAATTCGTTCAAAGTCTCTCTCCCGGCGCCATCGTCAAAGCCCAAGTCACGGGTACCAGTGGCAACTATCTCGAAGCCAGGCTTGCCGCATGAGCGGGTTTTTCAAGAAACTCTTCAACCGGATTGTCGGCAAGACAGAGGAAGCGCCACCGCCAGAGCCAGTTGTCGCACGGCTTGAAGCGCCTGCGCCTGTCGTTGCGGAGGTTGTTCCGGAGCCCCTCAAAGTGGAGATCGAGAAGCCTGGGCCAAAGCCTGTTGAACGTTTCGAGGTCGAAGCGAAAAAACCAACACCTAAAAAACCTGAACCCAAAGAACCAGGACCAAAACTCAAAGCAACGCCGGAGCCGAAAAAGGTCGAGGCCAAGAAACCTGAGTCGAAGAAGATTGAGGTCAAGAAGCCTGAGCCCATAAAGCCGGGACCGAAGAAACCTGAGCCAAAACTGAAGGCGACGCCGGAACCGAAGAAGGTTGAGGCCAGGAAGCCCGAACCGAAAAAGCCAGAACAGAAGAAACCTGAACCGAAGAAGGTTGAGGTCAAGAAGGTTGAAGTTAAAAAGCCTGAGCCGAAAAAGCCGGAACCCAAAAAGGTAGCTCCGCCGCCGAAACCTGTACCTCAAAAGAAAATTGAGATTGAAGCGCCGCAATCCAAAATCGAGATTGTCGTCCCGCCTCCGGTTGTTGAGAAGGCCCCTGAGCCCGTTGCTCCCACGCCAGTCATTGAACCCGTTGCGCCTGAACCCGCGCCTGTTCCTACTTTGGTTGTCGAAGAGCGCAAGGGCTGGCTGTCGCGCCTTACCAAGGGCCTGTCCAAATCCTCGAAATCGATCACCTCGTCAATCACCTCGATCTTCACCAAGCGCAAGCTGGATGCGTCGACGCTTGAGGAACTTGAAGATGTATTGATCCAGGCTGATCTCGGCGTTGCGGTTTCGGAACGGATTATCAAGGCTGTCTCGGCAGGGCGTTATGACAAGGAAATTGAGCCGGAAGAAGTGAAGCGCATATTGGCGGAAGAAGTCGCCAAGGTATTGAAGCCAGTCGAAATGCCATTTAATTTTGGCAGCGAGAAGCCCTTTGTCATTCTCGTGGTGGGCGTCAATGGGGCTGGCAAGACCACGACCATTGGCAAGCTGGGCGCAATTGCCACGGGCGAAGGTTTCAAGGTCATGTTTGCGGCCTGCGATACATTCCGGGCGGCAGCCATTGAACAGCTCACCATCTGGGGCGAGCGCGTGGGCGCCAAGACCCTGTCGCGGCCCACGGGATCTGATTCTTCGGGGCTGGCCTATGATGCCATGCAGACGGCGCGCGAAGACGGCACCGATATCCTGTTCATCGACACAGCCGGGCGCCTGCAGAACAAGGCCTACCTCATGGATGAACTCGATAAGATCGTGCGGGTGGTCAAAAAGCAGGATGAAACGGCACCCCATGCGGTGCTGCTGATACTGGATGCAACGACGGGGCAGAACGCCATTTCGCAGGCCGATATTTTCACCAAGGTCGCTGGTGTCACCGGCCTCATCATGACCAAGCTTGATGGTACGGCCCGGGGTGGTATTCTGGTGGCCATCGCGGAGAAATTTGCAATTCCCATCCATGCCATTGGCGTTGGCGAAACCATTGATGACCTTCAACCTTTCGATGCGGATGCCTTTGCCAGCGCGATATCAGGACTCGAACAGAAATGAAACCACTTCCCAAATGTCTCATCGAGTTTGGCCCGCTGCTTGCCTTCTTCATCGGCAACTGGAAAGGCGGCGTTTTCTGGGGCACGGGCATTTTCATGGTGGCCACGGCCATTGCGCTTGCAGCCTCGTGGATACTCACGAAAAAAATTGCCAAGGTTCCGCTGTTCAGCGCCATCTTTGTCGGCATTTTTGGTGGCCTCACAATCTGGCTTCACGATGATACATTCATCAAGGTCAAGGTTACGCTGATCAACGTGTTTTTTGGCGCAACGCTCCTGGGCGGGCTCTATTTCGGCAAGATTTTCATAAAGTATGTCGTGGGCGAGGCGATCAACCTCCCGCAGGAGGCGTGGCGTGTGCTCACCCTGCGCTGGGGCGTTTTCTTTTTGTGTGTGGCTGCCTTCAACGAACTGATCTGGCGGAATGTGAGCACCGACATGTGGGTCAACTTCAAGGTGTTCGGACTTCTCGGGCTGACCCTTGTATTCGCAGTTGCGAACGCGCCGTTCATGGCCAAACACATGATCGAGGATGAGACCTCAAAGCCCGATGTGCCTTCCCCTTGACGGGGGTGATTTTCAGAAGTCAAGAGTTGTAATCCGTGTCCGGATGATTTTAGATGGTTTGCGGTGCGGTAAGCCTTTTCTTTTTCGCTTGCCGCCTTGGAGTTGAAACGCTAGGACTCACCAGCTTTCTGAATGTCAGGCGCAGAGTGGGATGCGACGGGCAGGGAGCAATGGGGCAAGCAATACGGCGGGGGATCAAAATATGTTTGATTCGCTTGTGCAGGAGTAGGGGCCAATGAGCGGCAACAAGGACGTGAAACAACTGTCGCGATCATTATCGCATCTGTTGAAGCGCGCAGTACAATATTCAATTCATCTCTATATGAGCGAAACCGGCAAGTCCGGCCTGACACATCGTCAGTTCACGGTATTGTTGGCAGCCGACGCCCATGAGGGCCGCAGCCAGACAGAACTTGTGAAGATGACCGGCATTGACCGCTCGACACTGGCTGATCTTGTGGCCCGCCTCATGGCGCAGGGTTATGTGCAGCGCCGCCGCACCAAGGATGATGCGCGCACCAACGCCATAAGGCTCACACCCATCGGCAAGAAGATGCTGAAGCAGGCGCAGTCAGGCGCCGAGGAAGTTGACCGGCAACTTCTGGCAACCTTGCCAAACTCGGACCGCAAAACACTTCTGGAATGCCTTACCGGCCTTGCCGCCGAAATGGACAAGGTTGAGGAGAAGGAACCGGAAAAAGCGGTGCGCAAAGTTCGCCCGCGCAAGGCGCGCTGATTATAAAGTGGGCAGCTTTGCCTTTTCTATTTCGTCCGTGAAAATCTTGGTCATAATTTCCGCTGAAAGCGGACCAATCCACTTGAAGCGGATGATGCCCTTGCCATCAACGATAAAGGTTTCGGGTACGCCGTAGCTGCCCCAATCAATTGTCGTGCGTCCATCGGTATCGGCACCTATGGCGGCATAGGGCTGGCCCAACGTGCCGAGGAAGCGCCTGGCATTTTCAGCCTTATCCTTGTTGTTGATGCCAACGAGGCGAAGGTCGGTTCTTTTCGAAAGCTCCATCAGAATGGGATGTTCAAGGCGGCAGGGCCCGCACCAGGAAGCCCAGATATTCACGATTGAAACATTGCCGGATTTCAGATCGGCATAAGTGAGGCCGGGAATATTGGAACCTTCGATGGCAGAAAGAGCAAAGTCCGGAACGGGCTTGCCTATGAGGGCTGAGGGAAGGTTCGTTGGATCTCCGAACAGGCCTTTCCAGAACACAAGGGCCAGACCCGCAAAAATCACAATGGGCAGAAATGCCAAGCCAGATCTTCGCCGTGCTGGTTCAGGAATCACTTTTTTGTTTTCTCAAATTGGGCGAGCAGCTTCCTGATGCGGGCGTCACGATTGAAAATGTAAACAATAAGACCCGCGAGTAAAACGATACTCATTGCATAGGAGGCGATAACAAAACCGCTATGATTTGCATTCCAGTCCATCACCGGTTTTCACTTCTTGCAATTTGCAGATTGCGCAATTTCCGCGTGGTGGTTTCACTTCGGATGGAGACCAGAAGAAGTGCGAGAAAAAGAAATGTATAGGCCAAGCCCATGACAAGGAGCGGCCATAACATGGATGGCGCAATGCTGGGGCCGCCTATTTTGAAAACGCTGGCGGGTTGATGCAGCGAGTTCCACCAATCGACTGAAAATTTGATGACGGGAATATTGATGAAGCCCACAAGCGCCACGATGCGAGCGATCATGGCGGCGCGGGTTGGTTCTTCGATGGCCTGCCAGATGGCGATGTAACCCACGTAGAGAAGAAAAAGCACAAACATGGAAGTGAGCCTTGCATCCCACACCCACCAGGCGCCCCACATGGGTTTGCCCCAGAGGGAACCGGTGGCAAGGGCAAGAAAGCAGAAGACAGCGCCGATGGGGGCTGCGGTTTTTGCGGCAACATCAGCCAGGGGATGGCGGAAGATAATGGCCACGGCACTGGCCAGCGCCATGACGGTATAGACAAGCATTGCAAGCCAGGCGGCGGGCACATGCACGAACATGATGCGCACGGTTTCACCCTGCTGATAATCGGGCGGAGCGGTGACAAGCGCGCCATAGAGGCCAACAGCAAAAAGAATGATTGTCACGGCCCAGATATAGGGCAGGGCCTTATTGGCGAGGATCAGAAAGCGGGTTGGATTGGCGAATTGCTGCATGTCACTATCTTACGAAGCCTGGATCATCTGAGATAGGCCCGTAGCGCCGCAGCGGCGGCGATGGGGGCAAGCACGAGGCTTGCGAGTGCTATGGCCGACAGGATGAGAAGGGACGGCATGATCATTTCCGGATTTCCGGTTGTGGCCGACATGCCGAAGACGAGGACGGGGACATAAAGTGGCAGAACCAGGATTGAAATGAGCAAGCCGCCGCGCCGGAGATTGAGGGTCAGCGACGCGCCAATGCTGGCCAGAAGAGAAAGGGCAAAGGAGCCCAGAACCATGGAGAGCGTCAGGGGCCAGATGATTTCGGTTCTGAGGTTGAGCAGCACGCCGAGGAATGGCGCTGCAAGGCTCAGGGGCAGGCTGGTTGACAGCCAGTGGGCGAAGGCTTTGGTGAGCGCGACGAGTTCCAGCGATGCCGGGGCCATGGCCATGACTTCCAGCGAACCGTCTTCAAAATCCTGCTGAAAAATGCGATCGGCTGAAAGCAGTACGGATAGAAGTAGGGTGATCCATAGAATGCCGGGGGACAGGCGCTGCAAAGTGATTTGGTCGGGGCCGATACCAATGGGAAGCAGCACGAGGACCGTCAGGAAAAAGCCCAATGCGGTTCCAACGCCACCACCTTGGCGGGCGGCGAGGATGAGATCGCGGCGCAGAAGGGCGAGGAGCAATTTCATGGCGTGCCCCCAAGGTGGAAATTCTTGTGGGGCTTCAAGCCAAGTGGAACATGGGTTGCGGCAACAATGAGCCCGCCTTCCTTGAGATGCCCGCTCATAAGCGTGACGAGCAATTTTTGTGAGGCTTCGTCCAAGCCCACGCCGGGTTCATCGAGCAGCCAGATCGCACGGGACACGAGGGCGAGCCTTGCCAATGCGAGGCGGCGTTTCTGGCCGGCTGAAAGGAGTGCTACGCGATAGTCTGCGAGGGCAGAAAGGTTTACGGATTCCAAGGCGTGCTGGAGGTTGCTGCCGCCGAGGAAATCGCGCCAGAAGATCAAATTCTCGGTGACGGTGAGTGCGGATTTGCTTGCATCGCTGTGGGCGATGTAGTGGGCCTGTTGGCCCAGTGTCAGTTCAGGTGAACCATCTTCCAGTCTTATGTGGCCGAGGCTTGGTTCACTCAAACAAGCGAGAAGTCGCAGCAGGGATGATTTGCCAGAACCATTGGGTCCGGTGAGTTGCAGGAACTCACCGCTGCCAAGTGCAAGGTTCTGATTGCTGAAAACCGTCCGTCCACCGCGTTCGCAGGACAGGTTTTCGGCCGTAATCCGCATCAATGATTACATCATGTACTGGCCGCCATTGGCGGACAGGGTTGAACCGGTGATGAAGCCTGCTTCATCGCTGGCAAGAAATACCACGCAGCGCGCGATCTCTTCGGGCTCGCCCAGGCGGCCCACGGCAATTTGCGGAATGATGCTTTTCTCGCGCACTTCCTGGGATACGGCCATGACCATTTCGGTTGCGATGTAGCCCGGGCAGATGGCGTTGACCGTAATGCCAAGCTTGGCGCTTTCCTGGGCAAGCGCCTTGGTGAAGCCGAGATCGCCTGCCTTTGCCGCGGAATAGTTGGTCTGGCCGAACTGGCCCTTCTGGCCATTGATCGATGAGATATTGATGATGCGCCCGAACTTCCGCGCCCGCATGCCTTCGATGACGGGGCGGGTCATGTTGAACAGCGAATTGAGATTGGTGTTGATCACGGCATGCCACTGGTCGGCGGTCATGCGGTGAAAGGCGCTGTCGCGGGTAATCCCCGCATTGTTAATCAAAATTTCGATGGGTCCCAAATCGGCGTCGACCTGTTTCAAGCCAGCGGCGCAGGCCTCGGTGTTTGAGACATCCCATTTGTAAACCGGAATTCCGGTTTCTTTCTTGAAGGCGTTGGCCGCCTCGTCATTGCCGGCGTAGGTTGCGGCAACTTTATAGCCTGCGGCCCTCAACGCCTTGGAAATGGCAGCGCCAATACCGCGGCTGCCACCGGTTACAACTGCTACTCTGCTCATGTTCTCCCCTTAATTTTCAACACACATGGCAATGCCCATGCCACCACCGATGCACAGGGTGGCCAAGCCTTTTTTGCTTTTGCGCTTTTGCATTTCATGGAGCAGCGTGGTGAGCACGCGGGCGCCTGAGGCGCCGATGGGGTGGCCGATGGCAATGGCCCCGCCATTCACATTCACAATGTCAGGGTTCCAGCCCATATCCTTGTTGACCGCGCAGGCTTGCGCGGCGAAGGCTTCGTTGGCTTCGACGAGATCAAGGTCGGCGGCTTTCCAGCCCGCTTTTTTCAAGGCGGATTGCGAGGCTGGGATGGGGCCTGAACCCATGATGGCGGGATCGACACCGACACTTGCCCAGGAGGCGATGCGGGCCAGTGGTGTGAGGCCGCGCTTTGCGGCTTCGGCGGCAGACATGAGAATGACAACCGCTGCCCCATCATTGATGCCGGAGGCGTTGGCGGCGGTCACCGTGCCATCTTTCATGAAGGCAGACTTAAGCTTGGTGACACTGTCGAGGGTGACACCCTTCTTGATATATTCATCGTCGGAGACAATCACATCGCCCTTGCGGCCTGCGATTGTTACAGGACAAATCTCGGCTTTGAACTTGCCGGCGGCTTGCGCAGCTTCGGCCTTGTTCTGGGAGGCAACGGCGAAAGCATCCTGGGTCTCGCGGGTGATCTGCCATTGGCGGGCCACGTTCTCTGCCGTGTTGCCCATGTGATAGCCATTGAAGGCATCCCACAGCCCGTCGCGGATCATAGAGTCAATCATCTGGTAGTCACCCATTTTCACGCCGTCCCTGAGATGGGCCACATGGGGGGCCTTGCTCATGGATTCCTGACCGCCGGCAGCCACGATCCTGGCATCGCCGCTGGCAATCTGCTGAAGCCCGAGGGCCACGGCGCGAAGGCCGGAACCACAAAGCTGGTTCATGCCCCAGGCGGGGCTTGCCACGGGAATTCCGGCGTTAACCGCTGCCTGCCGCGCCGGGTTCTGGCCCTGGCCCGCGGCCAGAACCTGACCCAGAATAACCTCATCAACCTCGGCTGCTTCAACCTTGGCCCGATCCATGGCGGCTTTCAGGGCGACAGTGCCGAGGAAGGATGCGGCCACGGAGCTCAGGGCCCCATTGAAGGACCCAACCGGGGTTCGGGCTGCTGAAACGATTACGATGTCTTGGGAAGATGGGGCTACCACGGGCTTACTCCTGAAGGCGGGATGGCGGATATTCCGTTAGTCATAGCATTTGAAACACATCACGCCATAGTTTTTTGCGCTTGCAATTGTGCATTGCGGGGAGCAAGTTTTTGCAGTGCGGGCAGGAAATCCGGGGGACAATCGGTGACGGTCCGCATTGAGGAGTGTAAACGGTGAGTGACGAAAAATCGGCGCCAAAAGATGCGGTGGTGATTAAGAAGTATGCGAACCGCAGGCTCTACAACACGGCAACCAGCACCTATGTGACCCTTGACGACCTCTCGGCCATGGTGAAATCGGGAACGGATTTTGTGGTTTATGATGCCAAGACCGGCGAGGAAATTACCCGCTCGGTCCTGACCCAGATCATTTTCGAGGAAGAAAACAAGGGCACCAATCTGCTGCCCATCAATTTTTTGCGCCAGCTGATCCGCTATTATGGCGACAGCATGCAGACGCTGGTTCCCGGCTATCTGGAATTCTCGCTGGAGAACC
>CAZAMS010000120.1:0-6813 GCA_964486305.1 uncultured Aestuariivirga sp. | reverse complement strand
CGCCTTCAGCGCCGCCAAAAACCCCGCACGATCTTCAGGAGACAGAATCAATCCACTCATCAGCCGAATGAATCACAACCACACCTGAAAATCCACTCCTTCGGATTCAGGGTATACGATCGGCTCGAAGAGCTGCTGGCCGAAACTTCAAACGCAATTTGAATAGGGTGATCCCATGACAACGCAAATTGCCGATACGCGTCCCCGCCAGCTATTGCGCAGCATTGGCGCGGTGCTTCTAGGTTTTGTCTTTGTATTTGTCACGTCGCTTGGCACCGACCAGATATTGCATGTGCTCGAGGTCTACCCGCCGTGGGGCGAGCCGATGTATGAGACAAGCGATAATCTTTTGGCTCTGGCCTATCGGACCGTGTACGCCATCATCGGAAGCTATTTCATGGCAAGGTTCGCCCCCTACGCTCCCATGCGCCACGCCATGATTGGCGGGGCCATAGGCTTTGTGCTGAGTTCCATGGGGGCAATCGCCGCAATCAGCATAGGCAATCTGGGCCCGATCTGGTTTCCAATCGCGCTGGTGCTAACCGCATTGCCCTGTGCCTGGGCAGGTGGCTTGCTCCATCGCAAGTGGCACAAATCATGATCCGGGTCGGCATTGGCGGGTGGAATTATGAACCGTGGCGCGGCCTGTTCTTTCCCGAGAAGCTGCCAAAGGCCCAGGAGCTGTCCCACGCCAGTCGCCGGGTAACATCAATTGAGGTCAACGGCACATTCTATGGAACTTTTACGCCGTCGACGTTTCGGCGCTGGGCCGAGGAGACGCCGGACGATTTCATTTTTTCACTGAAAGCGCCACGGTTTGCGGTCAACCGCCGTCTCCTGGCCGAAGCTGGCCCTTCGATTGACAAATTCTTTGCGAGTGGTGTTGCTGAACTGAAATCAAAACTGGGTCCGATCCTGTGGCAACTCGCGCCAACCAAGAAATATGATGCCGGGGACATTGCGACTTTTATGAAGTTGCTTCCCAAAAGCATTGACGGCCTGAAACTCCGTCATGCGCTTGAAGTGAGGCATGAGAGTTTTCGCTCCGCCGACTTCATCACGCAGGTCCGCAAAGCCAACATCACTGTGGTGCTTGCTGCCGATTCAGAAAAATATCCGTTGATTGCTGACCTTAGCGCTGACTTTGTCTACGCACGGCTGCAAGAGGCAAAGGCCGAAGTCGAAACCGGCTATGGAGCCAAGGCGCTTGAAACCTGGGCGACATTGGCAAAGGCCTGGGAAGGCGGCGAGGAGCCGGACCACTTCCCGCTTGCCGCGCCAAAGGGCAAGCCGCTGAAATCCCGCGATACATTCATTTACTTCATCAACGGTGCAAAAGAACGGGCCCCTGCCGCAGCCGAAGCCCTGATCCGGCGTTTAAAAACATAATTCCCCAAAACCGCCATGCCCGCCATGATCACCAGCTATCTAGCCTGACCATTTGACGAAATCTCCCTCGTCGGGCATTGCTGGGGCGAAGCTCGGAGTTTTCCATGGATATCAAGAACGACGTCATTGCCGCCATTGGCAATACCCCCCTCATCCGCCTGAAAAAGGCCTCGGAACTTACGGGTTGCACCATTCTGGGCAAGGCGGAATTCATGAACCCCGGCCAATCCGTGAAGGACCGTGCCGCCCTGTTCATCATCCGGGATGCGATCGCCAAGGGCCAATTGAAACCCGGCGGCACCATTGTTGAGGGAACCGCCGGAAACACCGGCATTGGTTTGGCTGTGGTGGCCCGGGCCATGGGTTTCAGAACAGTGATCGTGATCCCCGTGACCCAAAGCCAGGAGAAGAAGGATGCAATCCGCCAACTGGGCGCAGAACTCGTGGAGGTACCCGCCGTTCCCTACAAGAACCCCAATAATTACGTGAAATATTCGGGCCGGCTGGCCAAGGCCATGGGTGGCGTTTGGGCCAACCAGTTTGACAATGTGGCCAACCGCCAGGCCCATATTGAAACCACGGCCCCTGAAATCTGGGCTCAGACCGATGGCAAGGTTGATGCCTTTGTTTCTGCCGTAGGTTCAGGTGGTACCTTAGCGGGCGTCAGCATGGGATTGAAATCAAAGAACAAAAATATCAAAACTGTGTTGGCCGACCCCTGGGGTGCTGCCCTTTAAAGCTATTACAAGACCGGAGAACTCAAATCCGAAGGCTCCTCCATCACCGAAGGCATTGGCCAGGGCCGCATCACTGCAAATCTGGAAGGTGCCGTCGTGGACGACGCATTCCAGATCCCCGACAGCGAAGCCATTCCCATGGCCTTCGACCTTCTGGAGTATGAGGGCCTCTGCATGGGCGGCTCCACCGGCGTAAACGTTGCAGGTGCCATTCGCTTGGCCAAGCAAATGGGCCCGGGTCACACCATCGTCACGGTTCTTTGCGACTACGGCACGCGCTATGCCTCGAAACTTTTCAATCCGGACTTCCTGCGCGAAAAAGGCCTGCCCGTTCCCAAATGGCTGACCGATACGCCGGTCGTGCCAACCGTATTTGAAGCAGTATAACCATGACCGAACTTCTCTACCGCGAAGATGCCTATTTGAAATCCGCTGACGCCGTTATCCAAAGCATCAATGAGCGCGGCGGCATTGTTTTGGATAAAACCAATTTCTACGCCGCAGCGGGCGGCCAGCCCGGCGACAAGGGCACGATGGCATTCAATGGAAAACCCATCGAGATTGCCACGACCATTTATGACGACATGAAGAACGTCGTCCATGTGCCGGCCAGTGCCGGCGACCTTCCGGCACCCGGCGCGCCTGTGACGCTCGCCCTCGATTGGCACACCCGCTACCGCAACATGCGGGCCCACACCATGATGCACCTGCTCTGTGCCTGCGTGCCCTTCCCCGTTACCGGCGGTTCCATTTCTGACGATGGCGGGCGCATTGATTTTGATATTCCAGAAGGCCAGATACCCAATAAGGAGGAACTGGCCGCACGCATCAACCAGCTCATCCTTGAAGATCACAAGGTGAGTTTTCGCTGGATCAGCGATGCGGAGATGGAAGCAAACCTGCATCTCGTACGCACCATGTCGGTGAAGCCCCCCATGGGAACCGGAAGAGTGCGCCTTGTTATGATTGGCGAAGACGGCAAAGTTGATTTGCAGCCCTGTGGCGGCACCCATGTGAGATCCACCGCCGAAATCGGCCCCATACGCGTTGCCAAAATCGAAAACAAAGGCAAGATCAACCGGCGTATCCGCCTGGCCTTTGCGTAAGCAGGACACTCCATGCCGAAAGAACTCGTTTCAACCCAATGGCTCGCCGAACACAGGCAATCGCCTGACGTCTCGATCCTCGATTGCTCGTGGCATCTGCCAACTTCCAAGCGCAATGCGAAGGCGGAATTTTTCGAACAGCGCATACCCGGCGCGCAGTTTTTCGACATCGACCTGATTTCCGACACTGAAAGCACCCTGCCCCACATGCTGCCACGGCCGGAAAAATTTGCCAGTCACGTGCGCAAGATGGGCATTGGCGATGGCAAGAAGGTGGTCTGCTACGACAGTCTTGGCCTGTTTTCAGCGGCCCGCGTGTGGTGGATGTTCAGGGTCTTCGGCCATGACGATGTGACCGTGCTTGATGGTGGCTTGCCAAAATGGAAAGCGGAAAAGCGCCCCCTCGAAGACGGGCCAACCATAAAACCGCAGGAACGTCATTTCACCGCCCGATTCCAATCCATGATGGTGCGCGACAAGACTGAAGTAAGAAAAGCGCTGCAGGTTGCCGATGCGCGCTCACCCGGACGGTTCCGTGGCGAAGAACCGGAGCCCCGCCTCGGCGTTCGCGCTGGCCACATGCCGGGCGCCAGGAATATTCACTACGCCACGCTTCTGAATTCGGATGGCACATTGAAATCGGAAACGGAACTGGAAAAGGTTTTTGACAGCGCCGGCATTGATATCACAAAACCAATCATCACCAGTTGCGGCTCCGGTGTGACCGCCGCCATTCTTTCCCTCGGGCTCACCACGCTGAATGCGAGGGACCATGCCCTCTATGACGGTTCATGGGTTGAATGGGGTTCGGCCGTTGATACGCCTGTGGCCACCGGCGCCTGAACCATGCGCGAGATTGAAACCATCGTCACCTTTCTGGAGATGACGGCAGAGCCGCTGCATCACATCGCACCGCCTTCAAACGTTAAGCTCATGCTTATGAAGGCAGAAAACCCAACCCTCAGTTTTTACCGTTTTCTCTATGACACCGTGGGTCGCAACTACCATTGGCATGATCGCAAGAACCTGTCCGACGCCGAACTCTCCGCCCTTATCCACGCCGATGGTGTAGAAGTTTGGGTTCTTTACGTGAACGGCCAACCCGCGGGCTGTTTCGAACTCGTCCCCCATGACGAAACCACGATTGAACTGGAATATTTCGGATTGGTTTCGGAGTTTCAGGGGCTTGGCCTTGGCAAATGGCTGTTGGCCGAAGCCATCCGCGCCGCCTGGGCTAAATTGCCAAAACGCGTCATCGTGCAAACCTGCACCCTCGACGGCCCAACCGCGCTGCCGCTCTATCAAAAAATGGGATTCACACCCTACGACCAGAAATCGAAGATCATGAAGCTTCCGGGCTAATCGACGACGAGCGAAACCACGCCGAAAGCGCGTCTTCGCTTATTTCGCCCGCTGCTAGGCCATAGACCATGGTCACGATCATCGCTTCGTCGAAATCGGCTGCAATGCCATTGAGGCCAAGAAATACAACCGCACTCAATATGCCGGTGCGCTTGTTACCATCGACGAACGGATGGTTTTTAACCACGCCCGCACAATAGGCTGCGGCCAAGCGGAACAGGTCCGCGTCAGGTTCATAAGCGTAGATATTTTCCGCCCGTGCCAGCGCACTCAATAAGAGCCCCTCGTCGCGCAAGCCATCGGCACCGCCGAAACGCGAAAGAGATTCCCGGTGGAAGACTTCCACCATGTTCCTTGTCAGCCAGATCATCGGGATTGCCTATTCCGCCAGCTTCTTCATCGCGTTGGGATATTTGCGCATGAAGCCGCGCGCCGTCTCTACTGCCTTTTCAAAATCAGCATCATAGGGTGTCAACTCGAACCCCCGTGGCGTACGCATGACAAAAACCTTGTCGCCCTCGCCAAGACCCAAATCCTTGGCGATATCCGAAATGGTCACAGTCAGCGAATTCCCGACCTTGCGTATGATAAGCGGTTTGTTCATGATGTATATCTAAATATATAATTATACAAATAGAATAACAAAGTCAAGCTGAAACTATCACCGCACTGGTGGTACGTAAAGCAGCCCTCCGGCATTCCACAGCGCGTTGATGCCACGTTCAATGCCGAGCTCCGACCCCTTGCCCAGATTGCGTTCAAAGATTTCCCCGTAATTGCCTGAAGCCTTAATTGCCCGCGACGCCCAATCCGCATCAAGGCCCAAATCCACCCCAAATGTACCTTCAAGACCCAAGAGACGCCGCACTGTTGGCTTCTTGCTGTTAGTTTTCAGATCATCAATGGCGGACGCCTTCACTTCCAATTCCTCGGCATTGATCAACGCAAACAAAGTCCAGCGCACAATGTTGAACCACTGTTCATCACCCTGACGCACCACGGGGCCAAGCGGTTCCTTCGAAATGACATCGGGGAGAATGGTGTGATCTTCCGGCGTTGCGAGCTTGAGGCGTATCGCATAAAGCTGTGATTGATCGGCCGTGTAGCTGTCACATTTGCCGGCCTCATAGGCCGCAACAACTTCATCGATAGTGCCGAATTTCACTGGCGTAAAAACCATTTCCCGTTCGCGGAAAAAATCCTCCACATTCGCTTCCGTCGTGGTGCCGGTGAGAAAACAGATAGCCGCCTGGCTCATGTTGAAAACCGAATTCACGCCCAGCGCTTTGCTCACCAAAAAGCCCTGCCCGTCCATGTAATTCACACCAACAAAACGTAGGGAAAATTTAGTTTCGCGTTCCATGGTCCATGTCGTGTTACGCGCCAGCACATCAGCCGCACCAGACTTCAGCTTGTCAAAACGATCCTGTGTTGTGAGCGGAACGAACTCTACTTTTGCCGCATCACCTAATGTCGCAGCAGCAACTGCGCGGCAAAAGTCCACATCAAATCCTGCCCACACGCCATTCGCATCTTTTGCCGCAAAACCGAGCAAACCGGGATTCACGCCACAAAGCAATTTGCCCCGTGCGTTCACATCACTAAGTGTTGCAGCAGTTGCCGTCACTGAAAACAACGCTGTAACAAGAAGCGACAATAGCCATAGGCATTTTTTCATGATGACGAATCCAGCTGGTTGCAAAGAACCAGCCTAACCCGTGGGGCTCCCCCTGCCAAGGGCATGACTTTAATGCAATATCTGGCTCAGGAACAGTTTCGTTCTTTCGCTCTTCGGTTTTTCAAAAAATTCCTTTGGTGAATTCTGCTCGATGATCTGCCCCTGGTCCATGAAGATCACCCGGTTGGCCACCTGCCGGGCAAAGCCCATTTCATGGGTGACGCAGAGCATGGTCATGCCGCTCTGGGCGAGATCGACCATGACTTCCAGAACCTCCTTGATCATTTCGGGATCAAGCGCCGAGGTCGGCTCATCAAACAGCATGATCTTGGGGTTCATGCACAGCGAGCGCGCAATAGCCACCCGCTGCTGCTGGCCCCCCGAGAGCTGGCCAGGATACTTCTTCGCCTGTTCGGGAATCTTGACGCGCTGGAGATATTTCATCGCCAGCTCCTCCGCTTCTTTCTTCGGCATCTTGCGCACCCAGATTGGTGCAAGCGTCAAATTCTCCAGAATTGTGAGATGCGGGAAGAGATTGAAA